>NZ_JBTLNE010000055.1:0-24672 GCF_054457435.1 Halovulum sp. GXIMD14793
ACCTTCGAAGCGCTTTTCAAATCCGTTGCACAAACATGCGACCTCTTCCCACCAGACGAGTGCCGAAATCTCTTCAAGGCTGCCGGGTATGTTGCAGATTAAATGGACGGTGCTCTAAGTATGATGTTTGAGGTTGAGCTAGCGATCAAATTGCTCGCCCCAATTTTGTCATTAAAGCGTTTCGCATTTACCTTGAGACATTACATAAAATCGAAACGCTTACGCCATATAGGCTTATCACTGCGTTTCGGGATAAGCTTGTGTCTTAGGTTTATCCCGAAACGCTTTAAGCGCGGTCAGGGCGACAACATCTGGAACAGTGCATCTGACAATTGCGTCAATCTCACCAGACAAAGACGCCACTTCTTGGACGCCCTCCAGCGAAACCATCCAGTTCAAAGCTTGTTCGCAAGGACGGGCGGCAATCTTAACGAATATAACGGCACGGATCAGGCCAACTTGGGTGTCAGAGATCTGTACTCGGTAGCCGCCTATTACGCCACTGGTCTCAAGTTTTGAAAGACGGTCCTGAACCGCCGTGCGGGACAACCCGATCTGCCGCCCGATTTCAGCGGCACTCGTACGAGCATTTCGCTCTAGGACCGCCAGTATTCGTTTATCCGTCCGATCCAAGTCAAGTTTCCTCGAATGGCAAGCCGTTTACGTCGGAACGCAGATGTCCACGGCAGTGTGCTCACGTTAACCTCGCATCATTCGCGTGAGACATCAAAATCCAAGCTGAGGTAATGATATGCAGAAGATCACCGCAAGAGAATTCACCGGCCAAAAGGCATGGGACGCCCTGGATATTGAGCGAATTGACGACGCGACTTCATTGGACAGATGCACCATACAAATGGCATGTAAATGACGGTCCTGAGGTCTTCGTTGTCCTCGACGGAGAAGTCGATATGCACGTAAGACAAAATGGAGAAGAGAAAGTTCTACGTCTGCAACAGGGCGATATTTTTCATGCAGAGGACGGCGATGAACATGTTGCCCGCCCTGACGGACCGGTTCGAGCGCTTGTGATCGAGAAAGCCGGCAGTGTTTAAGACGCTGACAAGGCCCTAACTACCTGCCACCAAACGCACGCAAAACCTGTCTGGTTGCAGCGACCAGCGGCTCGTGGGTGTCTTGCAGGATTTGTACCCGGTCAAAACGGTCGGGATCGGCGTTTACTGCCTGACGCATGGCGGTGCCGAAGGCCTTGCGCAGTTCGGTACCGATGTTGAACTTGCAGATCGCGCTGTCCCGGGACAGCCTCGCGCGCTGTTCGACTGGAACGCCGGAGCCGCCATGGATCACCAGTGGGATATTGGTGACTGCCTCTATCGCCCGGATGCGGTCCTCATCAAGGCCGCCTTCCTTGTTTTCCTGCAAATGGACATTGCCGACAGAAATCGCCATCGCGTCGACGCCGCTTTGCCGGGCGAATTCTGCCGCTTCTGCCGGGTCCGTCCCGGCAGAGCCTTCGCCACCGGAATAGCCGACGAAGCCGATCTCTCCCTCGCAGGAAATGCCTGCTTTATGGGCCATTTCGGCGATGGCAGCGGTTTCGTCGATATTCTGCTGCAAAGGCTTGCGGGACCCGTCGAACATCAGCGAGGTAAAGCCGCTTTCCAATGCGATGCGGCAATCCTCGAACGTGTAGCCATGGTCCAGATGCGCGACGACCGGCACGCTGGCCTGTTCGGCCAGATAGCGGAACATCTTGCCCAGAACCGGCAAGGGTGTGTGTTCGCGGCAGGATGGTCCGGCCTGCAGGATCACGGGTGTGTTTTCGGCCTCGGCCGCGGCGACATAGGCGCGCATGTCTTCCCAGCCAAGGGTGACCAGACCGCCGACGGCGTAGCCTTGTTCATAGGCGGGTTGCAGGACGTCTTTCAGGGTGGCCAGGGTCATTTGAACTTCGCAATCATATCTTTGATACCCGGGATTGTCTCGATCTGATCCGCATGGGTAGGCTGGAAATACTGAACAAGCGAACGCTGGCTCAGCCCGCCCAGAATGGTGAAATAGTACATCTCATATCCCGGCAGCACGGCGCAGGGGTGATAACCCTTGTCGATGCAGATCGTGGAACCGTCGACGATGTGATAGGCATAGCCCGGCGTTCCATCCTCACGCTGCAACATCTGCAGACCAGAGCCATGGTTGGGCCGGAAGCGGAAGTTATATGTCTCGTCATGGCGGGTTTCATCCGGCAGGCGGTCGGTATCGTGCTTGTGACTGGGAAAGCCGGACCAGCCGCCTTGCCCGACGGTGAACAGCTCACTCACCAGCAGGCGACCGACCTTGTCATGCTGTTTCTGACCCAGGATATGCTTGATCTTGCGATGCGTCTTGGTGTCGTCCGAGCCGTATTGCACAAGGTCAGGGGTCCGCACGTCAAACGGCTCCAAAACCTTGCCATAGCGCGCACCGGCAATGAAGGTTTCGGTTGCCTCTGAGGTGCAGACAAGGGTGACCTTGGCCCCGGTCGGCACATAGACGCCTTCGGGTTCGCCATCCCAGACATCGACACCGCGCTTGCCGAGGTTATCAAAACGCACCCCTTCGACCTGCACATCGACAGTGCCGGTTGCTGGCACGATGCAGGTCTCATAGCCCGGCACCTGATACTCAAATGCCTCACCCTTTTTTAGTTTCACGATGTTGAAGTAGTTCAGCGGCACCGTCGCGTCATCGGCATCGACGATGGGTTTGTTCTGGTTGTCAAACGGGGCGATATGCATGGGTGTCCTTTCAGGCTTCGGTGGGGCCGGGATGGCTGGACAGGAACGCGTCAAGTTCAGCGGTTGTCGGCATGGCCTGTGCGCATCCCGGCTTACTGACCACGATCGAGGCGCAGGCCGACCCGCGCAAAACAGCGCTGCGCAGGTCGTGCCCATCTGCGATTGAGGATAGCAGCCCGGCCATGAAACTATCGCCCGCCCCGTTGGGTTTCACAGCCGTCACCGGATAGATGCCTGTGCGGATTTCCTGACCGTCGGCAAAGGTGATCGCGCCGCCTTCGCCCATTTTGTAGATGACCATTTTGCCTGCCTCTGCCAGCGCGCGCGCCTTGGCCAGTCCTTTGTCCAGACCGCCTGCCATAAAGCCGAATTCTTCGTCATTGCCGACAATCAGATCGCTTGCATCACCGGCGCGTGACAGGACCTCTGCGGCGATCTCGGCCGAGGGCCAGCTATAGGGGCGGTAGTCGATGTCAAAGATCACCGGCAGACCGGCCTTATGTGCATTGTCAAAGGCGCGAAAGGTGGCGCTTCGCGATGGTTCGGCGGCAAACACGGTTCCAGCGGTGATCAGCGCTGAAAACCGGCTGTAATCGACCCGGTCCATGTCCTCTTCGGTTACCTGAAAATCCACGGCCCCGTTGCGGTAGATGACGTTTTGAAAGTTATCCATTGTGCTTTCGTAAACCGCCAGCGACAGGCGGTATTCGCCGCCCAGAATCTTGATATCGGATGTATCGACGCCGTATCGTTTCAGCCGGTTCAGCGCAAAGCGCCCCACGGCATCGTCTGAAACCGATGTGATCAGCGATGCCTGACTGCCCAGCTTGACCAGACCTGCGCATATATTGGCCGAGGAGCCGCCCAGATCGGCGCGAAATGTGTCAGCATCTTCGCTTTTTACGCCAATCGGGTCAGCAAACATGTCCATGCCAGCACGGCCAAACACCGCGAAACGGTTTCCCTTGATCCCGTCGATCAACCCAGCCATGCAGCCCCCTCCCCGGACGATGTTCGTGCCCCGAGCGATATTGAAACATCTTGCGTCGGAACGAATCCTACGATACCGGTTTTGCAACCGGTTGCAAATACTGTTGTCAGAGGGAACGAGATGTCAGAGATCGGGATTGGCATTGTCGGCGGCGGCTACATGGGCAAGGCGCATTCCGTGGCAATGGCAGCCGTCGGGGCGGTTTTTAACACCGCGTTGCGACCTCGGCTGGAAATGATCTGCGCCAGTAGCGATAACAGCGCCGAAACCTACCGCGCTGCTTATGGATTTGCGCGCGCAACCTCGGACTGGAAGGTGTTGGTTAGCGATCCAAAGGTGCAGGCTATCGTCATCGCCTCCCCTCAGGGGACACATCGCGCGATTGCAGAGGCAGCCTTTGCGCTGGGCAAGCCGGTTTTCTGCGAAAAACCGCTGGGTGCATCGCTTGAGGACAGCCGGGCCATGGTTGCGGCGGCAGACCGGGCCGGTGTCACCAACATGGTTGGCTTTAACTACATTCGCACCCCCGCCAGCCGCTACGCGCGCGCGCTGATTGCGCAAGGTGAGATTGGCGATATCAACTGGTTTCGCGGCGAACATACTGAGGATTTTCTGGCCGATCCTGCGACGCCTGCCAACTGGCGGACATCGGGTGATGCCAACGGCACGATGGGTGATCTAGCCCCTCACATGATCAATGCGGCGCTGGCCCTGATCGGGCCAATCGGCAGCGTGATGGCCGATGTCGAAACGGTCCATGCAACGCGTCCGGGCGGTGATGTTACCAATGATGATCACGCCCAGATGATGTGCCGTTTTGCGAATGGGGTGATGGGGCATATGTATTTCAGCCGCGTCGCAACGGGTCGCAAGATGGGCTATGCCTATGAAATCTCGGGCACGAAAGGCGCCATCCGCTTCGATCAGGAGGATCAGAATGCGCTGTGGCTTTACCGGATGCAGGGCCCAGAGGCGGAGCGTGGATTTACCAAGATACTGACAGGCCCGGCGCATCCCGACTATGAGCCGTTTTGCCAGGGGCCGGGGCATGGCACCGGGTATCAGGATCAGATCATCATCGAGGCGCGGGACTTTCTACAAGCCATCGAAACCGGCAAACCAATCTGGCCGACCTTTGTCGATGGGCACGAGGTTAACCGCGTGATCGAGGCGGCACGGTCGTCATCGCAGACCAAGTCCTGGCAGGACATCAGCAAGTTCTAGGAAACGACATGACCAAACTGAAATGGGGACTGATCGGCGGTGGCGAAGGCAGCCAGATCGGACCAGCACACCGGCTGGGCGCGCTGGCTGATGGCCGGTTTGATTTCGTTGCCGGGGCACTGGACCACCAGCCAGAGGCCGGGCGGGCCTATGGACAAAAACTGGGCCTTGCCGCAGACCGGGCCTATGGCAACTGGCAAGACATGCTGGCCGGGGAAACGCAGCGCGAGGACCGGGTCGATTTGGTGACCGTGGCCACGCCCAACGCCACCCATTTCGAAATCACCAAGGCGTTTCTGGAAGCCGGTTTTCATGTGCTTTGCGAAAAACCGATGACCATGAGCGTCGAAGAGGGGGAGGAAATCGTCCGGGTGGCCGAAGCCTCGGGCCGGATCTGCGCGGTCAATTACTGCTATTCCGCCTATCCGATGGTACGTCAGGCCCGCGCAATGGTGCGCGCCGGTGAGATCGGCAAGGTGCGGCTTGTCGTGACCAATTTCAGCCATGGACATCATGGTGACGCGACCGATGCCGACAATCCCCGGGTGCGCTGGCGCTATGATCCGGCGATGGCGGGCGTCTCCGGCCAGTTTGCGGATTGCGGCATTCACGCTCTGCATATGGCCAGTTTCATCTGCGATGATCAGGTCAGTAAATTATCGGCGGATATGGCCTCCACCATCCCCTCGCGCGTTTTGGAAGACGACGCGATGGTCAATTTCCGCATGGAAGGGGGCATGGTCGGGCGGCTTTGGACCTCATCCGTTGCGATCGGGCGTCAGCATGGGTTCGACATTCAGGTCTTTGGTGAAACCGGCGGTCTGCGCTGGACCTCGGAACAGCCGAACCAGTTGATCTATACCCCGGTGGGCGGACGCACTCAGATCATCGAAAAGGGCGAAGCTGGCCTGCACGAGGACGCCACCCGCCTGTCCCGCGTTGCCATCGCCCATCCCGAGGGCTTTCCGCTGGCGGTTGCCAATATCTATTGCGATCTTGCCGATGCAATCCACGGGGAAACGCGCGACGGGCTGCCCGGTGCAACCGATGGTCTGCGATCCATCGCGGCAGTGCATTCGGCAGTTGCCTCAGCCAGCAACGATGGAGCCTGGCAAGACGCCCGCCCGCCGATGTTTCGTTAAGGCCCGTGGCCGGTTTAGCCGTTTCTGATGTGCGGAAACTGAAGGAAGTTGTCCAAAGCTGCAAAGGATGCGCGCGGAATCAAGGCCGAAGGCCGTCGCGCATCGCCGGGCCGTCCCGTCGGCACGGCGATTGGGTTGGGCTGGGGTCCCCCGACAAAGGGAACGCGCTGGTGGCATCCATAAATCACAAAAAACCAAAAGGCGGATCGCCGCGCCACGGCTCGGTGATGCACTACCCGCTAAAACTTGCGCAGCCAGAAACGCTTTAGGAAGGCCAGCTAAGATCTGCCTCGCAGCGTTCCACGTTCGATGACTTTGCAGGGGAATATCCGTGCCTCGGGGTAGCGGTCCGGCTCTTGCAGCAAGTCTTCGACCAGATCGACCGAGGTTGTGATGATGCGCTCAATCGGCTGATGGATGGTGGTCAGGTCAATGCTTTCCCAGCGCGCCATCTCCATATCGTTCAGCCCGATAATGCCGATGTCCTGACCCGCCTTAAGCCCGTGGTCGCGCAGCGCAGACAGCGCCCCGATTGACAAAACGTCATCGCCACAAAAATACGCCTCTGCCGGGGTGCCCGCCAGTTGGCGCAGCATCTCAGCCCGCCCGGCATCAAAGGAATATGCGCCGGAAAACACGCTGTGAACCTCAATGCCGCGGATCCCGCGCAACTCGTCCTCGAACCCTTTCAGACGATCCTGCGCCGAGGTCGCATCCCTTGGCCCGCCAAGATAACCCAGCCGCTTATATCCCCGCGCCAGCAATTCGCGCGCGGCAATACGGCCGCATTCCACATTGTCGATCCCCACCACATGCACATCCGGTGAGGTATTGGACCGCCCGAATGTATGCACAACCGGGACACCGGCGTCATGAAACGCCTTGGCAAAGGTTGGCGGCAGAGTTGATGAGGCAACGATGACGGCATCAACAGAATACTGACGCAGCATGGTCACCGAGTGCGCGGGTTCCTTTTCATCCGACAGATTGACGATCAGCGGGCGCAACCCCCGTTCCTGCAAGGCCCGCGTAAACTGGTCAAACACCTCAAGAAAAATCGGGTTGTGAAAGTTGTTGGAGATCAGACCGATCAACTTGGTCCGCCCCGTGGTCAGCGAAGATGCCAGCGCATTGGGGCTATAGCCCAGCTTTTGCGCGGCCCGCTCAACCTTTTCTCTGGTCTTACCGGAAACCGATGCCCCTTTGGTAAAGGTACGCGAAACCGCAGAGCGCGAAACCCCCGCAAGTTCGGCAACATCCTTAAGTGTCACATTCGGCAAAGCAGCGTCCAGTTCGTTCAGATTGCTCCGGTTCGAAGCATTCTTTCCACGATATCAGCAAAGTGCAATCGGGACGTTGCAATAAAATCCCGGCAGGCCGATATGGCACGGCAGTTGCAGAAGCGTTGGGTCTGATTGCTGTGAGGCGCGGGTTGAGGATCGCAGCAAGCTTGAGAATGGTATTTTCTGGAATATGCAGGATATCGGAGGATTGCTTTATGAGTGGTCAGGCCCGGCCCTGGGTGTCATTGAGCAACACCCGGGGCCAAGCCAGGTTGTGTTAAAACCGCTTCGTCAGGCTGACCTTAAAGGTACGGCCGGGGGCTTTGCGTGTCACTGAGGACAGGTGTTGATTGTAGTTCAGATCAAAGACATTTTCGACCCCGACACGGAATTCAGCCCCCTGCAGCCAGCCTCGCTCTGGCCGCCAGGTTGCGCGCAGGTTATGTACCGTGCTGTCAGGATTCTTCACGGTGCCACCAGCGAAGCGTTTGTCGAAGACGTTCACGACCTCCCAACTCAGGTCGAGCCGTTCGTCCCATTTGCGCCCAAGGGTCAGCTGGACATTGTCGCCAAGCTCGTTCCGCCAGCTATTATTATTGTTAATACCAGGGTATTCAAGTCCACTGGAAACAGTCCCGTTCAGATCAAGGTAGAAACCTGAAGCCATGCTATATGACGCCTCAAGTTCAACCCCTTCTGTTTCAACCGTATCGACACCGAAATAGCTGGTCACATCCCAGAGTCTGGTGCGGTAGCCGTTGGCCCGGATCGTCAGGCTGTCACCGCCAGCAAATACACCCTTGCCCGTATACTCCGCGCCGATTTCAATTGTCCGGGACTTTTCTGTGGTTGTTACATTCTCCAGATTGCCAACATCGTCTATGATCGGCATGCCTTCGGTATATGCGATGCTTCCGAAGACGGAGAAACCGTCACCAAAATCGTAATCAAGTGCCACACCGCCCATGATCGCATCTGCGCTGAAGCTGGTATACGTATCCGGTCCGACAACAAGCGGATTTGTCGGTCTGATTTTTGAGCTTTCATAGCGCAACGCAGGCGTTGCGGTGAAATTGCCCAATTTCATTTCGTTAATCACAAACGCAGCCCAGCGTTGCTGTGTGCCGCCCGGGGCACTGGCAGCGGAGTTGTCAGCCCGCACGCGATTTTGAAACTCCAGCCCGGTCAGCAGTTTGTGATCAATTGCACCGGTGGCAAATTTCGCCGTGTTGGTGACACGAAGTTTGGTCGTCTGATATCGCTGGTTCGCATTGATGATATTAAGCAGGAATGGGAAAGATGGGGTCCCTTCCAGTGGTGAAGACCCAGGCACGTAACTATAGTCGATGCGCTGATCCGCATAGGTCAGATTTGCCTCGACATTCACCAGCTCGCTTGCCGGGTCCCAGCTATATGCCAAAGATGCTTGCTTAGTGTCGGTCAGTCGATCGACATTCCCAAAAAGGCCGTCCGTTGTATCGAACTGATCATACGGCACATCTTTGTCGTCAGCGACGGACTGATTGTAGCTGAAGGTCAGTTCGTGATCCAAATCTTCGCCAAAGCGGAACTTTGCTTTTGCCAGCCCTGAAGGCATGGCAAAGCCGGTATTACCGATCTCGGTTCCATCGCCGGACTTATAGTCGTCGTGTTTGCGCCAAGTAAGGTTGACCAGAAATTCTGCCCGCTCAGACGCCTTGTAAGCCAGATTGGTTGATGTGGCGAAACCCAGCCCGTTGGAGTTCAACTGCAATGTCTGCGATCCGCCAAAACCGATCTCTCCATCGGTAAAATCGGATGCGTCCTTGGTCTCCAGTTTAACCACACCGCCGACAATACCAGAGCCATAAGCGAAGCTACCGATGGTACCGCGCAGAACCTCGATATCGCGATAAAGCATCGGGTCGGTGAACATCTGCGTGCCCATACGGTACAGTTCCTCGGACCCGACAGAGGCGCCGTCAATCTCGATCGCGATTTTCTGGTCGGTGCCATAGGTGGTGTTGGCACCAAAGCCGCGGATATTGATGCCCGAGCCTTGCGGCGTAGCACCGTTGATCAGCTGGACGCCGGGAACGGAGTCGATCAGTTCGCCGATGGTAGAGCCCTGGCGGTCGGCGATTTCCTCTTCGTCGATCACGGTGCGGGGAACGGCGGTGCCAAAGGTCAGGTCTCGTTTACCACCAGTCAGGATCAGAACCCCGAGATAGCCATCATCGCCCTCCTGCGCTGCCGCGGGCAGTGCGAAACTCAAACAAACAAGCGCGACCGAGCCGCGCAATACAGACCTAACCATCTGGCGCCTTCCTTGCATGTGAATTAGCTGAAGCTGGCAAGGGCTAGCGCGGCGGATATTGTGTGATTTACAGTGATCGCGTTTGCGATGGGTTGCAGGGTTACGTTATTCGGACTAAAACAGTCAAGAAAATTCGCAAAGCCAGTCCATTCCTCGTGACCAGCCAATTCAGCGTGATCTGCAATCGAGGCACTGATGACCGAACACCCCACGCCCAGCCGGGATGAAATTCTTGATTTTGAGGCCGCAAATCCGAAGATGCGCGCCCGCGATCTGGCCGAGACCCTTGGCATTTCCGAGGCTCAGTTGGTCGCCGCGCGTATCGGTCAGGGGTCCACACGCATCGCTGCCCATCCCGATGCCCTGATGCCAGCCGCTGAGCGTCTGGGCGAGGTTATGGCCCTGACCCGGGTTGGTGACTGCGTCCACGAAAAGGTGGGGCGCTATGCAAATTATCACCCGGGCGAGCATGCCTCGATGGTCCTGACCGAAAAAATCGACCTGCGCATGTTCCCGTCACGCTGGGTGCATGCTTATGCGGTTGAAAAACCGGGACAGGATGGTGCGAAGCCGCGCCGTTCGTTGCAAGTCTTCGATGCGGCGGGTGATGCGGTCCATAAGATACATTTGCGCGACAGTTCGGATCATGATGCCTGGGGCGATGTTCTGGCCGACTTGACCCTGCCGGATCAGACGCCGGGCCAGTCGGTCGAACCAAGGACCCCGCCCGAAGCCGCGCAATCGCAGCCGGAAAAGCAGGACACCTTGCGCAGTGAATGGGCCAAACTGACGGATACACACCAGTTTCTGCGCCTCTGCGCCAAGCTGAAGATGAACCGGCTGGGCGCGTACCGCATCGCCGGAGAACCCTTTGTTCGTGCGCTGGAACCGTCGCAGGCAGATGCGATGTTGAAGGCGATCCAAAAGGCCGGGATCGAAGTCATGATCTTTGTCGGCAATCGCGGCTGCATCCAGATCCATTCGGGGCCGATCATCACGCTGCACCCGATGGGACCTTGGCAGAATGTGATGGACCCCGGTTTCAACCTGCATGTGCGCCTGGACAAGGTGGCAGAGCTTTGGACGGTGGACAAACCAACCAAACGCGGTCCTGCCATCTCGGTCGAGGCTTTTGATGCCGAAGGCGGTCTGATCTTTCAGGTCTTTGGTATCGGAAAAGAGGGGCGGGATTCGCGCCCGGACTGGAAGCGGATTGTTGACGGCCTGACATCAGCCAAAGAGGTGGCAGCATGATCCGGCTGGGCACCGCCGCGCGCGCGCTTGCGGCTTCACTGGTTCTGCTGGCCGGGCAGGCCCCTGCTCAGGATCAGACCAAGGCAAATGTCCTGTCGATCGGCGGCTCGGTCACCGAGATCGTCGTCGCCCTGGGGCAAGGGCATCGGCTGATCGCCCGGGACAGCACCTCCACCTATCCACCAGAGATAACGGACCTGCCGGATGTGGGCTATATGCGCGCGCTGTCGCCCGAAGGGGTGCTGGCCGTCGGACCAGAAATGATCCTGTCCGAGGAAGGCGCAGGACCGGTCGAGGCGCTTGACGTGATACGCGCCGCTGATGTGACGTTTGTCGAAGTGCCTGACGCGATGGATGCCGATGGTATCATCCGCAAGATCGAGGTCGTGGGCAAAGCCTTGGATGTGCCGGAAAAAGCTGACACCTTGATTGCAGAGGTCCGCGCCGCCCTGGACACCGCGCTGGAAGACGCCACCCGCCCGGAGGCTGAGCGAAAGAAAGTGATGTTCGCTCTGTCGACGCAAGGCGGCAGGATCACAGCCGGTGGCCAGAACACCGAGGCCGACGCGATTATCCGCATGGCCGGGGGTCGCAATGTGATGGTGGATTTCGAGGGCTATAAGCAGGTCACTGACGAGGCGGTCGGTCTGGCGGCCCCGGATGTTATCCTGATGATGGATCGCGGCGGTGATCACGGGGCGGCAGATGACGAGTTGTTTGCCATGCCCTCCATCAGCTTGACGCCTGCCGCTGAAACCCGAAGTGCGGTTCGGATGAATGGCCTTCTGTTGCTTGGCTTTGGTCCCCGTACGGCAGATGCCATCGCAGAGTTGAATGCGGCCCTTTATGGCGACAATTGACGATACTGCTGCTGACACTGCCTTTGTTCCGCGCGACCGGTTAAGCCGCGCGCGGGCGCTGCACTGGGCCTTTGCGCTGTTGCTGCTGGTCTGCGGCCTTGCCAGCCTGCAGGTTGGCGCATCGGATGTTCGCTTTACAGCGCTGCTGGGCAAGCTGTGGTCCGGCGAGGCGCTAAGCCATATGGAGCGGGTGGTGCTGTTCGACATCCGTTTGCCCCGGCTTGTGCTTGGGGTGCTGATTGGGGCGTCGCTGGCGGTTTCGGGCGCTGTGATGCAGGGGCTGTTCCGAAATCCGCTGGCCGATCCCGGAATTGTCGGGGTCGGAGCCGGGGCTGGTTTGGGTACGATAACGGCAATTGTGATGGGCGCGATGCTACCCGTTTGGGCGATTGATCTTGTCGGTAATCACATGGTGCCGTTCGCGGCGTTCTTCGGGGGGTGGCTGTCGACCATTCTTCTTTACCGGGTATCGACGCACAATGGTACGACATCTGTTGCGACGATGCTGTTGGCCGGCATTGCTTTGGGGGCGCTGGCCGGGGCGCTTTCGGGTCTTTTGGTCTATGCCGCTGATGACAGGCAACTGCGCGATCTGACATTCTGGGGCCTTGGATCGCTGGCCGGATCCAGCTGGGCCAAAGTGATGGCCGCAGGGCCGCTTATCCTGCTGGCCCTGGGGGTGGCGATGGCGCTGGGGCGCGGGCTGAACGGTCTGGCGCTGGGCGAGGCGACCGCCGCCCATGTCGGCATTGATGTGCAACGGATCAAATCCATTGCAATCCTGACCGTGGCCTGTGCGACGGGGGCGGCTGTTGCTGTATCCGGCGGTATCGGCTTTGTCGGGATCGTCGTGCCGCATCTGCTACGCCTTGCCTCGGGCCCTGACCATCGGGCGTTGTTGCTGAATTCCGCTTTGCTGGGGGCCAGTCTTTTGATCTTGGCTGATGTCATTGCAAGGGTGATCATCGCGCCTGCAGAGTTGCCCATCGGGATCGTTACGGCTGTTCTGGGGGCGCCGGTCTTCCTTTGGATCCTGCTGAAACGTCGAGGGATTGTTGGGTTTTGAGCTTTGACGCCATTGATATCAGCGTTGCCTATGGTCGCCGTCAGGTGCTGTCGGCGTTCAGCCTGTCGGCGCATGCGGGCGAGGTGACGGCGATTGTCGGGCCAAATGGCTCGGGCAAGTCCACATTTCTTGGGGCAGCGACGGGCACCTTGCCCTATACTGGACAGGTTCGGCTGAACGGGGCCAATATCCGCCATCAGAAACCCTGGCAACTGGCGGCACAGCGTGCTGTGCTACCGCAATCCTCGCGTCTGGCCTTTCCATTTACGGTGCTTGAGGTGATCCGCATGGGGCTGCAAGCTGGCACAGCGGGGGATTGCAGCTCGGTGCCGATGCAGGCACTGTCCCGCGTTGGTCTGGCCCATTACGCAGAGCATTTCTTTCAGGACCTGTCCGGCGGCGAGGCCCAGCGTGTGATGCTGGCCCGTGTCTTGTCGCAGGTCTGGGAACCGATCGCCGATGGCGTGCCGCGCTGGCTGCTGCTGGACGAACCGGTCTCAAGCCTTGATATCGCGCATCAGCTTCAGGTGATGGAAGTTGCCCGCAGCTTTGCCCGGGCGGGCGGCGGTGTGATTGCCGTCATGCATGACCTGAACCTGACCGCGCTGTTCACCGACCGGGTGGCCGTGCTATCCGAGGGGCAGGTTCTGGCTTTTGGTGCGCCGCAAGAGGTGCTGACCGATACAATCCTGTCCCAAGCCTATGGCTGCCAGCTGCGCGTCTCGACTCCGCCGCCAGATAGCGTTCCCTTTATCCTGCCGCATGCGGCCACTGCCTGAAAGAGACCGATATGATCCGCCTTGCTCTGCTTTTATCGATGATCACCGCCCCCTTGTTTGCGGAAAGCCTGCCAAAGGCAGATATCGTGGTCTTGGGCGAGGTGCACGACAACCCCGAGGCCCATCTTGGCCAGGCCGAGATGCTGGCGGACCTGGCCCCGAAGGCCGTGGTGTTCGAAATGCTGACACCGGAACAAGCCACGCGTGCCAACGCTGACCACAGCGCTATTCCGTTGATCTGGGGCGAAAGCAAATGGCCGGACTTTGCCCTCTACAAGCCCATCTTCGACGCCCTCGGCACCGCCCGGATCGTAGGTGCGGCAGTCCCAAGGGACGGTCTTGGGGAAGTCTATGAAAAGGGGGCGGTTGCAGTGTTTGGTTCCGAGGCCGGACGCTTTGGTCTGGATGTCGGTCTGCCAGCCGATCAGCAGGCCGCGCGTGAATTGATGCAATTCCAAGCCCATTGTGAGGCAATGCCGATGGAGATGATGGCCGGTATGGTCGGCATCCAGCGCTTTCGCGATGCCGTGTTTGCGCGTGCCGCGCTGGAAGCCCTGACAAGCCACGGCGCACCTGTGGTTGTGATCGCCGGAAATGGCCATGCCCGAACCGACTGGGGTGTGCCTGCGATGATCGCAGCAGCTGAACCCGGGGTCGCAACCTTGTCCATCGCTTTCGTCGAAGGTCCAACAGACGCGCCCTATGATCAGGTACATCTCGTCCCACCGGCAGAGCGTGATGATCCCTGTGACAGCCTTCGTGAAAAGCAGGGGTGAGCTGATTATGGCGTCTCGCGAAATACCCAAGAAATCAAGCATCATTAAACGCGTTGAAATCTATGATTTCAGGCAGCGTTAGATGATTCAGGTTTTTAGCATGACGCTCTAGGACTGACATATTTGTCTGCCTCTGATTGCAACACGCGAATATCTGACAAAATAAGTTGACCTTTCTTGTCGCAATCGGCTATCGCGACAACCAGCCAGAGGGCGCCGCACCGGTCTTTCCAGAAAATCTAGTAAGATTAATGGTTTAGACGGGATGTAATCCATGAAAATCGGGACATATGGCTGGATCGTGACAGGCGTTTCGCTGATCGCGACAAGTGCAGCTTTGGCACAATCAGAGGAACCAGTTTACCTGGGCGTCATCCGTATCGAAACGGATGCTGCGCAAGGCCTGCTGGGCAATGAAGAGATCACAGATGAAGATTTGGAAGCGCGTGATCCGGACTCGTTGAAAGAGGTGTTTGACGGCGAAACAGCGGTCACCGCCAGTGGCGGTGCGGCGATCGGGCAAAAGGTTTTCGTGCATGGGGTTGAGGAAAGCCTTTTGGCGGTAACCATCGACGGTGCACGGCAAAACAAATCTGCATTTCACCATACCGGCAATGTGCTGATTGACCCCTTTATGCTGAAATCGGTCAATATCAGTTCCGGTCTGGCCCCTGCCGATGCCGGTCCGGGTGCACTGGCTGGTACATTGGCATATGAAACCAAAAATGCCCGCGATTTGCTGGACGAGGGCGACAGTTTTGGCGGCTATGCCACCCTGACCTGGGGCACAAATGGACAAGGGTGGCGCAGTAGCCTGAACCTGTTCGGACGTGCGGGCGGCTTTGAATGGGTTGTCGGCGGGTCACTGGCCCTTGGCGAGGATTATGATGACGGCGATGGTACGCGCATGCGTGGTACGGCCCCAGAGGTGTTCAATGGCCTTGCCAAAGTGGCGTATACCAGTGACAGCGGACACAGGCTGTCATTTTCGGCCTCGCAGACCGAAGACCGGGGGGACCGTACAGGTCAGGCCGGACCCGGTGGGATTATCATTCTGCGCCCTGATTTCGATGGGCTGGTCGGCGATCCAAACGAGCTTTTTGCGGGCCTTTCGCGCCGCCGTTCGCTGACTCTGACTTACACGGATGAGCAACCGACAGGATGGTTCGCCCCGACAGCGCAGCTAACCTATAACGAGCAGGAAATCGACGTTGTCGGACTTTACGGAGTAAACAAGAGCTTTAGCGGCAAGTTTGAGAACGAATTCCAGCTTGGGAATGGCACAGTGAATGCCGGGATCGACTTTTTCCGTGAGACGGCGCGGGGGGAGGGACGTGGACCCGATCTGTCGCCCGGACCTAACTTTAATAGCTCTGGCAAGGAAAGCTTGTTCAACGTTGGTCTTTATGCGCAGGCCCGACAAAACCTGAATGACCGGATTTCGGTCTCTTACGGTGCCCGCTACGACTTTCAGAATTTCAAAGGGGCCGATGACAGCACCTTCACCAAGGGTGGGTTCAGCGCCAATGGTGCCGTGGATGTGGTGCTAAGCGATATGCTGACACTGACCGCCGGGGCAGCCTCTGTCTGGGGTGGGTATGAACTGGGTGAGGCAGCGCTGATCAACTTTGGCACACCTTGGAACTATGCCGGTTTTGTCCCATCACGCTCTAACAGCGCGCGGCTTGGTCTTCGTTATGATCATGGTGGTCTGCAGGTTGGCGCGGCGCTGTTTTATACTGAGATCAACGACATCGCCGCTGTCTTGCCCACTACGCCCGGTGCCAGGGGGTAGACGGTTGATCTGACGACAAAAGGCGTGGACGCATCGGTTCGGTACGACTGGGACACCGCATTTGCTAAACTCAACTACACCTATGCCGATGTCACCGTTGACGGTGAAACGATCACAAGCACAGCGTATTATCTTGGTCGGCCAACCGGACATCTGTTCGCATTGGAAGGTGGCTGGGACGTTAACCAAAGCTGGCGTGTTGGCGGGATCGCGAAGATCGCCCTGAAGAACAACAAAACTGCCGGCGTCTCAGCCGGGCGCCTTGGCCTCATGGGGCCTCTTCCAGCGTATCAGGTTGTTGACCTCTACGCAGAATATGTGCCCGAGGCCTTGCCGAACATGAAGGTCCGATTTGCTGCGGACAATATCTTTAACGAAACCTATGCCAGTCGTTCATCCGGCGGGATCGGCCTGCCAGCAGGAATCATTTCGGCAAATGAGCCAGGGCGGCAGTTTTCGATCACTGCGTCGATGAAGTTCTAATAGGCAGGCCAGCGGCATGTCAGCTGAACCGGAGATGTAAGCCGTAAAGGCTTACATTTTTCATCAGGTATTGCCCGCAAATCACGGGGGTGCTAGCGTCCGCCCCCGAGAGCCAGGGGGAAAGCCCCAAGCCAGAACCGTTTTGCAAACGTCAAAGGTTGGGTGGATGACCTGCTCTGTTTCGCGTGTTGTTGCGTTTTGCGCCGCGCTTTTCCCGATTTCTGCGATAGCGCAGTCCGAGGATACCCCGCATGTATCTGTTGAGCTGAATGCAAGTGATCCTGTCGACACGGGGTGCCGGATCAGCTTTGTCATTCAGAACAGCCATGCAACGGATATCGAAAAGGCCGTCTACGAGGCGGTCTTGTTCGATACCGAGGGCCGCGTCGACCGGCTGACCCTGTTCGACTTTGGCAACCTGCCCAGCAACCGCCCCAGAGTGCGCCAATTCGTCGTGCCGGATCTGAACTGCGCCGATCTTGGCCGGTTGCTGATCAATGGGTCCGAGACCTGCGATGGTGCAGGGCTTGCACCGGATGCCTGCACGAGAGGGCTGGAGTTGAAAAGCCGCACCAAGACCGAGGTTATCGGATGATCGAAACCATCGCGGACGCATTGCGCCGGGCCTATGAGCTGGGCGGTCCCGTCGTCATGGTCTTGGGCGGCCTGTCCGTCCTTGTGCTGGCGCTGGTGCTATACAAGCTTTGGCAATTCACGGTTTCCGGCGTCGGGCGCCATAGTGCCCTGGGCGTCGCGGTGGAGCAGTGGGACGCAGGGGATCGCGGTGCGGCGCGGGACTACCTAGGCCGATCCCGCAGCTATCTGGCGCCGGTGATCAGCATGGCCTTTGACGGGCGGGCCGATCAGGCGCGGCTGGATGCCGAGGCAGAAGCGCGTTTTGCCCGGCTGGAAGGCGGCTTTCGTTTGCTGGATTCAGTTTCGCAACTGGCCCCGCTGTTGGGTCTGTTCGGCACGGTGCTTGGCATGATCTCGGCCTTTCAGGCGCTGCAACAGGCTGGCGATCAGGTGGACCCTTCGATCCTGGCGGGCGGCATCTGGGTGGCTCTGCTGACCACGGCTGTCGGGCTGGCGGTGGCCATGCCGACCACGTTGGTTCTTAGCTGGTTCGAGGCCCGCATGGACAGCGACCGCGTCTTTGCGCAAAAGGCATTGCGCACGGTCCTGGCCCCGGCTGGCAATACACCGGCCCGGACGTCCGATCTGGCACCGGTGCATGCGTAGGCAGCGGGCCAGACGGCGGCTGTCCATGACGTCCTTGATCGACGTTATATTTCTGCTGCTGCTGTTTTTCATGCTGTCCTCGACCTTTAGCCGCTTTACTGAGATAGAACTGACCGCCGCCGGGGCTGGCGGCGGAGAGGCCCCGGAAAGCCCGATCTTTCTGACCCTTGGCCCGGACAGCCTGCGCGTGAATGGGACCGAACGGACCACGGATAATCTGAAAGGCGCGTTTGCAGCGCTGGGTCAGGACGCCACCAGCATCCCCGTGCTTGTCTCCCTACAGGGCGAGGTGACCGCACAGCGCCTGACCGATCTGCTGGTCGCGCTGCGCAAGTTACCCAACCTGAGTGTAACGGTATTGGAAGCAGCATGAGACGCCTTGCCCGCAGAACCAAGGCGGAACCAACCATCGCCTTGATCAACATCGTCTTTCTGATGCTGATCTTCTTTCTTGTTGCAGGAACCCTGGCGCGGCCGCTGGACAAGGATCTGACGCTGGTCAACACCGCCCAGCTGGACGGCACGCCGCCGCCTGACGCGCTGGTGATCCATGCCAATGGACGATTGAGCTGGCGCGGTAAGGATATCGCGTCAGAGGCGGATTTTATCGCCGGTCTGGCCGAGGATCGACGGGCACGGGTGCAAATCGTCCCGGATCGCAACCTCGCTGCAAGCAAACTGGTCCGGATCGGCCGTGCCTTGCGTCAGGCTGGCGCGCAAAAGGTGGTGATGGTCACTGAACGGGGGCTGAAATGATCGCCAGTTCCCGCCTTGCGATGGTCACGGCGCTTGGCCTTGCACTTGGGGCGCATGGCAGCGGCATGGTCAATCTGATGGACGAGCAGCAAATCCAGATCGAAGCGGCCTCTGGCGCGGCAGAGGTTCGGCTTGGCAGCGGTTTTGCGGATATGGCTGCCGGAACACTGACCGCAGAAGATGCGGAAAACACCTCGCAAACCCCGGTGACAGAGGCCGCTAAACCGACCAAGGCGACACCGTCTGAGCCAGAGACACAAAAGGCGACTGCTGAGGCCACTGAACCGGACAAGGCCGAACCGGTGCAATCCGAAACGCCCACAAAGGTCACCGCCGAAAAGGTTCCACCAGATACCCCCGAAAAAACGGCTGCGACCCCGCCGGACCCTGCAAATAAAGCCAAGGCCGTGCCTGCTTTGTCGCAGCCGCCGATCCAGACGTTCCAAGCGGAGCAGCCCGAAATCCTGCCCGCCACAGCTGCGGCGCCAACCCCACCAGAAGCCGCGAAAACAACCGCTACGGCGACAACGCAAAGCGCCCAGCCCGCAGAGGCAGCGCCCGCAACGCCGACCCAGGCACGTAAGGCTGTGCTGTCGGAACCAGCAAAACAGGTACTAAAGGCCGAACCCTCGGATAACCGGGCCATTAACACCATTCGGCCGCCCGCGCGGCCTGCGGACCTTGCCGGCACAGCGCCCAAGCCACCGCAGCAAGAGAAATCCTCTGCCACGCAGGCCAACCGAACCCGTACAACGCGTGGCCAGTCGAACACCAATAGCCGCGCGGGGGAGTCCACGGGCTCAAAAACCGCGACGGCACGCACCACGGGAAATGGCGGGCGCTCTGAAGCGGCGGGTAATGCGGCGGTCAGCAACTATCCCGGCAAGGTGATGCGCAGATTAAGCCGGGTGCGAAAGCCCAGGGTCGGCACAAGCGGCACGGCCACCATCTCTTTTACCATTGCTGCGAATGGAGCGCTGGCAAAGGTGGGTCTTGCCCGCAGCTCTGGCTCGGCCCGATTGGATCAGGCCGCACTCCAGGTGGTCCGCCGCGCCGCACCGTTTCCGAAACCACCCCAGGGTGCGCGTCGGAGTTTTTCGATCCAGATCAAGGGTGAGTAGCGGTGCGCTGTTTCAGTTGTGTGGTGTCACCCTCGCAAACGGCACTGCAAGCGAGGTATCCGAAACCGTCAAAGCCGGGTGGCAATGATAGCCATGCGGCGTGGAAGGCCAATCGACCCTCTCAATCTTGGGGTCATTCGGGATGCGACCTTTAACCTGCCGATTGCTATTGTTATATCTTGAGCTGAAACAAAGCAGCCAGCCGGACCCGGAACGGAGTGACGCAGATGACGGATCAAACCACCGAGCCGCAGGCGCTTACGTTTCAGGATGATAAGGGCGCGCGGCGGTCGTTCTGGATTGCTTTGATCCTGCTTGTGACCGTCGTTCTTTGGATGGGCAGCGGATTTGTCGCGCCCGCGCCGGATGATGATCCCGTGGCATCAACTGCAGAACCATTGCCGGTGAAGGTGGCGATACAACCCTCTGCTGCGAAACCTGTGACATTGTTGTTCACCGCCGAAGGTCAGGCGCGCCCGGATCGTGACACCGCGTTGCGGGCCGAAGCCTCGGGCAATGTGGAGGAAATTCTGGCCGAGAAAGGCACCGATGTTGAAACCGGCGATGTGATCGCGCGTCTGTCAACCGACCGAGCCACAGCCGATCTGACAAGGGCGGAAGAAGAGCTTAGCCGCGCACAGCGTGAGTTTGACAATGCCAGCGAACTGCTTGACCGCGGGGTTGCGACAACGGACCGGGTATCGCAGGCGCGTGTTGCGCTTGCCAATGCCCAGGCGCAGGTGACGGCGGCGCAGGATGCCTTGCAAAATAACGTCATCCTTGCCCCTTTCGCCGGTCGTATTGAGCAATTGACACTGGACGCAGGGGAATTCGTCTCTGTCGGCAGCGAAGTGGGCCGGATCGTTGATATCCACCCCTTAACGGTTGAGTTGCAGGTCCCACAACAGACGCTTCGCCGTATCGAAAGTGGTCAGGAGGCCGAGGTCAGCTTTATCACCGGGGAAACCCGCACAGGGCGCGTGTCCTTCGTTGGCACCTCTGCCTCGGCTGCGACACGCACCTTTCTGGCTGAGATCGAAATCGACAACGCCGATGGTGCTATCCCTGCTGGGGTCTCTGCCCGGATCAGCATTCCGACCGGCACCAGCATGGCCCATTTCGTGCCCCTATCCGTTATCTCGCTGGACGCTGGCGGCCATCTGGGCGTCAAAACGGTGCTGGACAACAAGGCGAAGTTCTATCCGGTGGAAGTCGTCCGCGCCGAGGTGGACGGTATCTGGATCAGTGGCCTGCCGGAGGAAGTTGACCTGATCGTGGTCGGGCAGGGCTATGTCCGCAACGGAGAGGCCGTGCGCACCGGTCCCGCTGTGGACATAACGCAATGAGGGGTCTGATCGACGCGGCCTTTTCCCGCACCCGGGTCGTGATGATGATCCTGCTGCTGATCCTGACGGTCGGTGCTATTGCTTATATCTCCATTCCCAAAGAGGCGAACCCAGAGGTGCCGCTGCCGCTGGTCTATGTCTCGACCGGGTTGGACGGGATCAGTCCCACCGATGCAGAGCGTTTGCTGCTGGAACCGATGGAGGCTGAGTTCGGCGCCATCGAAGGGTTGCAGAAAATGTCCAGCGATGCGGCAGAGGGTTTTGCCAGCCTGCAGCTGGAATTTCTGGCAGGCGGCGATATCGACGTTGCCCTCGACAAGGTGCGCGAAGCTGCTGACCGGGCCGAAAACAACCTTCCGTCAGATGCGTATGACATCAAAGTCACCGAGATCAACACGGCCTTGTTCCCCATCATCACCGCCGTTCTGTCCGGACCGATCCCAGAGCGTTCGCTGAACACGCTGGCCGATACGCTGAAAGATGAGATCGAGGCGATCCCCGGTGTGCTGGAGGTCGATATCGGCGGGGAGCGCGAGGAGTTCGTCGAGGTCCTGATCGACCCCACCGTGTTCCAGACCTACAATCTGAGCTTTGATGAGGTGATCGGCCAGCTGCAGCGCAACAACCGTCTGATCGCGGCAGGGGCCATTGAATCTGCCGGTGGACGCGCCGTACTGAAAGTGCCGGGCCTGATCGAAACCGTTGATGATGTCATGGCAATGCCGATCAAGGTGCGTGGCGACACGGTCGTCACCTTTGGCGATGTCGCGCAGATCCGTCGCAGTTTCGAGGATCCTACCAGCTTTGCCCGGATCGATGGCCAGCCCGCGCTTGCGCTTGAGATCACCAAGCGCTCGGGCGCGAATATCATCGAAACCGTTGAACAGGTGCGCGCTGTGGTGGCTGAGGCGCGTGAGGACTGGCCCGAGACTGTCGATATCACCTACCTGCAGGACCAGAGCGAACAGGTGAAGACCCTGTTGTCGGATCTTGAGGCCAACGTGATTGCAGCGGTCATTCTTGTGATGATCGTTATCGTCTTTGCGCTGGGCCTGCGCTCGGCGATTTTGGTGGGGCTGGCCATACCGGGCGCGTTTCTGACCGGCGTCGCAGCGCTTTGGATGATGGGTTACACGATGAATATCGTCGTGCTGTTTTCCCTGATCCTTGTGGTCGGCATGCTGGTTGACGGGGCGATTGTCACTGTCGAACTGGCTGATCGCAACCTGCAGGAGGGGGCGACGGCCTCAACCGCTTATGCCAATGCGGCCAAACGCATGGCCTGGCCGATCATCGCATCCACGGCGACCACCCTTAGCGTGTTCTTTCCGCTTCTGTTCTGGACCGGCGTTGTGGGCGAATTCATGAAGTTCATCCCGGTGACGGTGATTTTCACGCTGTTTGCCTCGTTGTTCATGGCCCTGATCTTCATCCCTGTTCTGGGCGGCGTGATCGGCAAGCGGCAACCGCAGACCGCGCAAGCCAAAGTCACATTGATGGCGACCGAAACTGGTGATCCCCGCCGCATCCCTGGTTTTACCGGCGCATACGCGCGCCTGCTGGAAAAGGCCATTCTGAGGCCGGGGACGACCCTGATGTTGGCGGTGGCTTTGCTGATCGGTGCCCTCGCCACATATGGTCAGTTCGGCCGCGGGGTTTCGTTTTTTCCATCGGTAGAGCCGGAGTTCATGCAGGTGGAGGTTCGCGCCCGCGACAATTTCTCTATCTGGGAACGCGACGCACTGGTCCGCGAGGTAGAGCGGCGGTTGATCGGCTATGCCTCGGTCGACAGCACCTATGCCCGCTCCACCATGATGGCGGGCCAGGGTGAGGAAGAGATCATCGGCACGATCCAGCTGGACCTGGCCGATTGGGACACCCGAAAGACAGCCGCCGAGATTGGTGATCAGATTCGCAATGATGTTGCCGATATTGCTGGCATCGATGTCCAGGTGCAGACCGAAAGCGGCGGCCCGACACAAGGCAAGCCGGTGAACCTGGAAATGCGCGCCCGCAACCCCGAGGCGCAGGCCGCCGCGGTCGAGCAGGTTCGCGGCATCATGGATCAGATGGGCGGTTTTACAGACGTCACCGATACGCGGCCCTTGCCGGGGGTGGAGCTGTCGATCCTTGTCAACAGGGCCGAGGCTGCACGCTATGGCGCTGATGTCAGCCTGCTCGGACAGGCCGTGCAGCTTTTGACGCAAGGTATCCGGGTGGCCGACTACCGCCCCGAAGACGCGGATGGAGAGCTGGACATCCGGGTGCGCTTTCCCCGTGATGAGCGGTCGTTGTCAGAACTGACCAATCTGCGCGTTCCGACCTCGGCAGGACTGGTGCCGATTTCCAATTTCGTGTCCTTTGCTCCGTCCGAGCGGGTCGGAATTGTCCGCCGCGTTGACGAAAGCCGCGTGACCACAATTGATGCAAATGTCGCCCCGGGTGTGTTGGTCAACGATCAGCTGACGGTCTTGCAAGCAGCGCTGGATGCCGCGACGTTGCCCGATGGCGTCACCTATAGTTTCGGCGGCGAGGCTGAGGATCAGCAAGAGGCCGCACAATTTCTGATCAGTGCATTCGGCGGCGCGATTTTTCTGATGCTGCTGATGCTGGTGGCCCAGTTCAACAGCCTGCGCCAGGCTGGCATTGTGATGAGCGCGATTGTCTTTTCCGTCGCTGGTGTGCTGCTGGGCCTTGTCCTGACCGGTCGGCCATTTGGTGTGGTGATGGGCGGCGTTGGCGTGATTGCGCTGGCCGGGATTGTGGTGAACAATAATATCGTGCTGATCGACACCTATAATGATCTGCGTGCGCAAGGTGTGCCGCCTCGCGAAGCGGCACTGCGCACAGGGGCCCAGCGTTTGCGCCCGGTGCTGCTGACCTCGGTTACGACGGCGCTTGGTCTGCTGCCGATGGTATTGGGCCTGAACCTGAATTTTTTCACGCGTGAGATCATCCAGGGCGCGCCATCAACCCAATACTGGACCGAGCTTTCCTCGACCATAGCCGGCGGTCTGGTCGTTGCCACCATCTTGACCCTTGTCGTCACGCCCGCAATGCTGATGCTGGCCGAAAAGCGCCGCGACCGAAGGTAGTCTGACCCTGTCGCGCTTGTTAAAGCGCCCCCGTATCAAGGGCAACGGCTAACAATCCATCGCTGTAGACGTGGTCATTTCCAGCCTGCGTTCAGCAAACCCCTTGCGTGACGGCATCTGACGCGTATAACGGGCCCCTGACGGAGAGGTGGCCGAGTGGTCGAAGGCGCACGCCTGGAAAGTGTGTAGGCGGGGAACCGTCTCGAGGGTTCGAATCCCTCTCTCTCCGCCATTTTACACTTATCGGTGCAACCGCCCCCTAACGCTTTGAATGGTAAGGCACTTTCCGGGGTTCGAAACCCTTCCACCCTGTGACCTGCCCCCCGAGGCTCCCTCATTCATAACGAGAGTCTGCGGGTCTGGTTTTCATATTCGTTGGTTTCGTTTTGGGCAAGCGCGCCGGGCGCGGAGCCCTCAAATTGCTC
>NZ_JBTLNE010000056.1:0-24615 GCF_054457435.1 Halovulum sp. GXIMD14793
CTTTGATCATCCCAATGATTTGGACTTCCGTGAAACGGCTCTTTCGCATTCGTTTGCTCCTTCAAAAGGTTGAGCAAACTCTACATCAGAACGAGGGAAGTTTCGGGGGGCAGGTCACGCTGCGCGCTGTGGCCGGGGAGCTGGCGGCAGGGGCGGCGCATATCGACTATTTCCCGTCCTACGAGATGATTACCGGACCGGGCACGGATGGCCGGTTCTTTGCCGCCAACCGGCGCAGCGTCACCGCCGAAGGTGTGGCTTTTGTCATGGACAGTTTCGCTGCGGCGACTGGGTTGAAACCGATCGACCGACCCATATCGGAGCCGGTGGACGAGGCGGAAGAAGACGACGTCGACGATGTGATCTGCGAGGAAATCTTCCTCGACGCATTTGCGGATAAAGCGGAATGAAGTTTCTGAAGGCCTTTCGAAAGCCGCGACGGCTGGCAGAGCCGGGGCGTGTCGCCATCGTCGGCAACAGTCATATCGCCGGGCTGAAGGCCGGGCTAAATGATCTGGCGGACAACGCTGACTATGAGTTTGTCTTCTGGGGGGAAACCGGAAAGAGTTTTGATAACATTTATCTGGAAGATGGTGTTCTGAAGGGCGCGCGCCCGCGCTTGTGCGAGCGGGTGAATGGCGGTCGGTATCTGGACCTGCCGTTGAGTGACTTCACCGCCATTGTTCTGCATGCGGTCGCCGACCGACCGCATTGGAAACTGCGGGATATGAAGGTTGAGAGCCATGACCTGACCCGGTTGTCGTCCGCGATGCTGAAAGCCATGGTAGAAAAGCAGATGAACCGAGTTCCCGGGCTGCAATTGGCCAAAGAGATATTAAAGCACACCAAGATGCCGGTGATCATCTCGCCGCAGCCTGTGCCAACGGCAGGCAGCAATTTTTTCGGCGATGCACCGCCCCGGGCCGAAGAGCTTGATATCTGGTACCGACTGCGCGCTGACCTGCTTAGCGATCTTGGATTTGTCTATGTCACGCAGTCAAAGGACAGTTTCGAAGCGACAGGATATACTGCCGAGCAGTTTACCACCGGTTCCGTGCGCCTATGGGGCGATGGCACACGGGCGCATGATGCGGATGATTTTGTTCACATGAATGGCCGATATGGCGCGCTGGTGCTGCGGGATATCGTTGCCCGCCTTGGCGCGCCCGCTGAAATCCGTTAAGGCGACTGCATGCGGCGCTATATCTTTGTTTTGATCTTCGGACTTGGTGGGTTTGCCGTTCTGGCGAACCTGTCACTTTGGCAATTGCGGCGGCTGGCGGTCAGCAATGACCGGATTGCTGCGATAACGGCGCAGATGCAGGACCCGCCGCAAGCCTTGCCTGAAACGCCGGTTCCCGACACCCATCGCTATCTGGGCGTGACCGCAGCGGGCGTGATCGGTGATAAGGAATTCCATGTGCTGACCGCCACGCCAAGAGGGGCCGCATATCGGATCGTTGTTCCGTTTCAAACCGGTGACCGCCTGATCCTGCTGGATCGTGGGTTGGTGCCAGAGGCAGACCGGACGGCTGCGCGCTACACGGGTCCCGTCACAGCCACCGGCAATTTGGATTGGCCACGAGAGGTGGACGGCTTTACCCCAGACCCGGACCTTGAGACGGGGCTTTGGTTCGCCCGGGAGGTTCCGGCCATGGCAGAGGTTTGGGGGACAGAGCCGGTGATGATCGTTGCCTCGCAACCAACCGGCACGCCATCGCCAAAACCCATGCCGGTCACACCGCGCGCCAAGGTGAACCATCTGAGTTACGCCATTACCTGGGCGCTGATGGGGGCAGTTTGGCTTGCCATGACCGGGCTTTTGGTCCTACGTATCCGCCGCAACAAGACGTAAGGACGTTCCCTTTGCTGTATATGTCAACGCGCGGTGAAGCGCCGGTGCTGAGCTTTGAAGAGGCGATGCTGACAGGCTTGGCCCGTGATGGTGGGCTTTATGTGCCTGCGGACTGGCCGGTTCTGGATCGGACGCAAATCGCCGGCTTTGCCGGGTGTCCCTATGAAGAGGTGGCGTTTGAGGTGATGCGTCCCTTTATCGGCGATACCTTTACCGATGCCGAATTTCGGGGGCTGATCGACACGGCCTATGCCAGCTTTGCCCATGCAGCGCGCTGTCCGCTGGTGCAACTGGACGCCAATACCCATTTGCTGGAGCTGTTCCACGGGCCAACCCTGGCCTTCAAGGATGTGGCGATGCAGCTGATCGGACAGCTGTTTCAGGCCGCGCTCAGCCGGGCCGGACGGCGTATCACCATCGTAGGGGCAACCTCGGGCGATACTGGGTCAGCCGCGATTGAGGCGTTCCGGGGGCTGGATGCGGTGGACGTGTTCATCCTTTACCCGCATGGTCGGGTGTCCGAGGTGCAGCGCCGCCAGATGACCACGCCTGTGGAAAGCAATGTCCATGCCATTGCTGTGGATGGGGATTTTGACGATTGTCAGGCGCGGCTGAAGGATATGTTCAACGACTTCACCTTCCGTGAAGAGGTTGGGCTGGCCGGTGTGAACTCCATCAACTGGGCGCGGGTGTTGGCGCAGGTGGTGTATTTCTTCACCTCGGCTGTCAGCCTGGGTGCGCCAGAGCGCAAGGTCAGCTTTACGGTGCCCTCGGGCAATTTCGGTGATATCTTTGCCGGATACGTGGCCAAGCGTATGGGTCTGCCAGTGGACCGGCTGGTGGTGGCCACCAATCAGAATGACATTCTGCACCGGACGCTGACGACCGGGGCCTATACCAAGCAAGGCGTGACGCCGACCATGTCGCCGTCGATGGATATTCAGGTCAGCTCTAACTTTGAACGCCTGCTTTTTGACGCCTATGACCGCGAGGGTACTGCCGTCGCGCAGTTGATGGACGAATTGAAAGCGGGCGGGTTCAGCCTGTCGCAAGGGGCGTTGGACCGGATCGGGGCGGAATTTGCCTCGGGCCGTTGTGACGAGGCGCAGACGCTTGAGACCATCAAGACGACCCTGGCCTGCTCCACCGAACTGATCTGCCCCCATACCGCCACTGGCGTGCATGTGGCCGCCGCCCATAGCACCCCCGGCACGCCGATGATCACGCTGGCCACTGCGCATCCCGCGAAGTTCCCTGATGCCGTGGAAAAAGCCACCGGCATTCGACCGCCCTTACCGCCGCATATGGCCGATCTGTTTGACCGGACCGAGCGTGTCACCCGCCTGCCAAATGAACTGGCGGCCCTGCAAACCTTTATCCAGGATACCCGTACATGAGCGTTCAGACCCACACCCTGCCCAACGGATTGCGCATCGTGACCGAGCGGATGCCCGCACTCGCCTCGGCCGCAATTGGCGTCTGGGTCAATGTCGGCGGTCGCCATGAAGAGGTGACGCAGAACGGCATCGCGCATTTTCTGGAACATATGGCCTTTAAGGGCACAGAACGCCGCAACGCGCTGCAGATCGCTGAGGCGATTGAGGATGTGGGCGGCTATATCAACGCCTATACCAGCCGTGAGATGACAGCCTATTACGCCCGTGTGCTGGGCGAGGACGTACCGCTGGCGCTGGATGTGATCGCGGATATCCTACTGAACTCAACCTTTGATCCGCGCGAGATAGAGGTCGAGCGCGGGGTGATCCTGCAGGAAATCGGCCAATCGCTGGATACGCCGGATGACATCATCTTTGATTGGCTGCAGGAGGTATCCTTCCCTGATCAGCCGATGGGCCGCCCGATCCTTGGCCCGGCCGAGGCGGTGCGCGGTTTTTCGCGGGATGATCTGACCAGCTTTGTTGCGCAGTATTACGGGCCGCAAAACATGATCCTGTCTGCGGCAGGCGATATTGATCACGATGCGATCGTAAAATTGGCCGAAGGCCTGTTCGGCGGCATCACAGCCCGTCCCGCGCCGGTCGCCACGCCCGCAGCCTTCCACGGCGGGGAGCGGCGGGAGTTGAAGGATCTGGAACAGGCGCATTTTGCGTTGGCCCTGTCCGCGCCGGGGTATCGGGATGAAGATATCTATGCCGCTCAGGTCTATGCCGGGCTGCTGGGCGGAGGGATGTCATCGCGCCTGTTTCAGGAGGTCCGGGAAAAGCGCGGCCTTTGTTATACGATCTTTGCCCAACCTGCGGCCTATTCTGACAGTGGTTCCCTGCTAATCTATGCAGGTACCAGCGCCGAGCAGGTGGGTGAGCTGACGCAGGTTGTGACAGATGAATTGCGCGCCACGGCTTCTGATCTGAACGAGGCTGAGGTCGCCCGCGCCCGCGCCCAGATGAAGGCCGGGCTGCTGATGGGGCTGGAAAGCCCCCATGCGCGATGCGAACGGCTGGCCCGGATGGTTGCCATCTGGGACCGGGTCCCGTCGCTGGAGGAAACCATTGCCCGGATTGAGGCGGTTGATCGCGACCGCGTCCGCAGCTTTGCCGAAGCCAGCTTTACCAATGCCGACCCGGCACTGGCCCTTTATGGACCCGTGGACGCTGCCCCGGATCAAGCCTGGATCAGAGACCGCTTTGCCGCATGATGTTTCGCCGCCGGCCACATCTGGTTCTTGAGACCCCTGATCTGCAGTTGCGGCTGCCGCAAATGGTTGATTACCCGGAATGGATGGACCTGCGGCAAAGCTCAGAGGCGTTTCTGACGCCCTGGGAACCGGTTCGGCCGCGCGAATACTATGGTCGGAAGGCGTTTCGAAATCGGATATTTTGGGCGCAACGCTCACTTTCTCAGGGCAGGGCGGTGCCGCTGTTTCTGTTCCGGCGGCAGGATGCGGCGCTGGTTGGTGGGATTACGCTGGACAATATCCGGCGCGGTCCAAGTCAGGCGGCGACCGTTGGATACTGGATGGGCCAGCCCTTCGTCCGCCAAGGCTATATGCGCCAGGCGGTTGAGGCGGTGGTTGATTACGCGTTTTCCACGCTTGACCTGTCGCGGGTCGAAGCAGCCTGCCTGCCGGAAAACAAGCCGTCCCGCGCGTTACTGGAGCAGGTAGGCTTCAAATATGAAGGCGTTGCACAAAGCTATCTGCAGATTGCAGGGCGGTGGCGGACCCATGTCCTTTACGCCAATTTGCGCACTGATCGGCGTGGGAAAAGCGACAGTACCTGATTTACCGGGGTGCGAGGGTCCGCAGATGCACGACGGCGCGTTGGGACGCCCAGGGTCAGTGTTGAGGTGACCTGCGGCTTATGCGGACCCTCGTGCGCGGAACCATATTGCGATTTTCAAGTGATCAGAATTGAATTAAAATCATAGATAAATTTAGATTTCTTATGGATGCGCCATGGATTTAACCCTTATCCGCACCTTTCTTGAGGTTGCCTCGACCAGTTCCTTCATCAACGCCGCCGACCGGCTTTTTGTAACCCAGTCCGCTGTCAGCCTGCGGATTCAACGACTTGAGGATGAACTTGGGCGGCCTTTATTCAAGCGGTCCAAAGCCGGGGCAGAGCTGACACCGGCAGGGCGTGAGTTTGAACGCTATGCTGTCAGCATTTTGCGGATTTGGCAGGAGGCACAGTACCAGGTCGCAATGCCTGAGGGTTTTACGGAGAGTATTGCCATCGGGGCCCAATACTCTTTGTGGCCGCGCCTGGGCTTTGGCTGGATCGACCGTTTGCGCCAGTTGCGCCCGGATCTGAGTATACGGGGTGATCTGGGGATGCCGGACAGGTTGACCAAACTGCTGGTCGAAGGGCAGTTGCAGGCCGCACTTCTATACACACCGCAGGTCCGTCCAGGCATTGAGGTTGAGAAGGTGCTTGATGATGAACTGATCATGGTGGCCGCCTGGCCGAACCCGGATCCCAAGGATCTGGCGGGACAATATGTGTTTTGCGACTGGGGGCCGGAATTTGTTCAGGCACACGCGCTGCATTTGCCCAAACTGACCAATCCGGGCCTGACATTATCGCTTGGGGCGATGACCGCAGACTTTATTCGTCGGCGACGATTTGCTGCTTATCTGCCCGCACGTTACGTCAAACGTTACATTGACGCTGGGTCACTTCACCTGGTTCCGGACATGCCCACCTTCCACTACCCAATATGGGTGTCATGGCACGACACGCTGCCTACTGAAATGCGGCAGATGATGAAGGATCAACTAACTGAAATTGCAGAAATAATTGAAGATGACATGTCGGATCTGGTTGATGGTCTGACACCGTTTGATCGTGGGGTCCGATAGCAGGGAAGCCGTCAGAGTTGTGAATAAAGTCAAATATCTAATTCTTATTAAAAGCATTGAAAATATAAATTTCACTTAATTCAATTCAAGTCCTATCTGTTTGCCGGGCGACGGCTTTCGGACCAATCCCGGTCCGTTTTCTCGTTGGGAAAGGAAAACAGATGAAGAAGATTTTTCAGATCGTTGCCTCCACGGCAGTTGTCGCAGCCCTGTCTTCGGGCAGCGCACTGGCACAGGGCGAATTGACTGGCGTTCAGGACCTTGATGATCGTGTCGACGACATCAGGGACGATGTTCAGGACGAGTTTAACAAAAGCAATGACAGCCAGCGCTTTGGCGCGAACCAGTTCGCGCAGGGTTGGTCTGGTAGCCTGTCGGCCAGCTATTCGCTGTCTTCGGGCAACACCAAAAACAATGACCTGTCGGTTGGCGGACGTCTGCGCTATGGCAGCGGGCCTTGGAACCACAGCTTTGGTGTGGCGCTGGAATATGCCGAAAACAATGGCACAAGGTTTCAGACGCGCTGACCACCCGTCTGGGTTACCGGACAGAGTATAACTCTGATCCTCTGCCAGGCCTGAAGCGGACCGATAACAAGCTGACCGCTGCGCTGGTTATCGGTTTCTGATCAGCCTGCTAGTTTCAAGGTGTTTAACTTGGGGACGGTTCGCCGTCCCCTTTTTTATGTGCTGCGGAGCACCAGACCCGAAACTTTCGCCATACTGCCCGGCACCAGTTCACGGGCCAGCAGGCGCTCGGGATTGGTTGGGGGCGGAAAGTCGATGTTTCGTGCCAGATCGCGGCGAAAGCCCATGCGTTTATAGTAGGGCTCGTCGCCCACCAGAATAACCCGTTGCCAGCCAAGCGCTGCCGCCCGTTCCAGACTTTCGCCAATCAGTTGCCCGCCCAGCCCCTCACCCTGATGGGTGGGATGAACGGCAATAGGGCCAAGCAGCAAAGCCTTGTGCCGCTCTGGCCCGATATCAATCGGCCAATACCGGATTGCCCCGGCCAGCACATCGCAATCGTCGCGGGCCACAAGACAAAGCTCGGCCACCGGATCGACCCCTTCGCGCAGGCGGTACGAACTTAACGCAGAGCGTCCGGGCGCAAAGCAAAGGTCGTAAAGGTATTCGACTTCGTGAAAATCGGCGGCGGTCTCGGGGTGGATGCAGAACATAAGGTGGGCCAGGCAAAAGGGATCAGGGCAGGGTGGCGTTTCAGCTCTGCTCTCGTCGGCGCCGTGCGTGCATGTTTCTGGTCCCTTATCTCTCGACACCCGCCTAGCATGGCCTTACCTCTGCGGCAAAGCAAATAGGAGCCGTCATGTTCTTTCGTCCCGGCCTTGATGATCACGGTCTGCCGCATAATCCGTTCAAGGCGATGGTTTCCCCGCGTCCTATCGGCTGGATATCGACCATGGACGGGCAGGGGCGGGCCAATCTGGCCCCCTATTCGTTTTTCAACGCGGTATCGGACACCCCGCCCATGGTGATGCTCTGTTCCAACGGGGGCAAAGCGGATCGTGAGGATGGCAAGGACACCGTGTCCATCATCCGCGAAACCGGCGAATTTGTTTGCAATATCGTGTCCTATGATTTGCGCGATGCGATGAATGCGACCTCGGGCAATTATGAAGCTGGCGAGGATGAGTTTGATATCGCCGGGCTTGAGAAAGCCCCGTGTCAGGTTGTCAAAGCGCCGCGCGTCGCTGCGGCCCCGGCAGCACTGGAATGCCGTTTGCATCAGGTCATTCCGCTGATCTCGCCGCTATCGGTCATGGTGATCGGGGAGGTTGTCGGAATTCATATCGACGAGGCGATGCTGGTCGATGGGATATTCGAGGTGCTGCGCTACAAGCCTTTGTCGCGGCTGGGGTATATGGACTATGCGGCGGTTACCGAGACGTTTTCTCTGAAACGCCCCGGCTGAGCGGTAGGCTCGTCGATGCGCGGCTGTCACTTTTGACTGAAGCACGCGAAAAGGTGTTCCAATCCAAAGGCATCTTGCACTACGGTCGCCGCAAATGGAGGGACATATGCAGACCAAAATCGGCGTCATTGGCGGCAGTGGAATTTACGAGATCGACGGGCTGCAGGACGCGGCGTGGACCAAGGCGGACAGCCCGTTTGGCGCACCGTCAGATGACATTCTGACCGGCACGTTGGACGGGGTGCCAATGGCTTTTTTGCCCCGGCATGGGCGCGGGCATGTGCAGACACCGTCGACCGTCAATTACCGGGCGAATATCGACGCGCTGAAGCGGCTGGGGGTGACGGATGTCATCTCCGTCTCGGCCTGCGGATCATTTCGCGAGGAGATGGCACCGGGCGATTTTGTCATTGTCGATCAATTTATCGACCGGACCTTCGCGCGCGAGAAAAGCTTTTTCGGCCCCGGCTGCGTTGCCCATGTCTCTGTCGCGCATCCCACCTGCCCACGGCTTGGCGCGGCCTGTGCCGATGCGGGGACCACGGCCGGGATCACCGTCCACAAGGGCGGCACCTATCTGGCGATGGAGGGGCCGCAGTTTTCGACGCTGGCGGAAAGCAAGATGTACCGCGAAAGCTGGGGTTGTGATGTCATAGGCATGACCAATATGCCCGAGGCCAAACTGGCCCGCGAGGCAGAGCTTTGCTACGCCTCGGTCGCGATGATCACCGATTATGACAGCTGGCACCCCGATCACGGGGAGGTGGACGTGACCGAGATCATCGCCACGTTGACGGGCAATGCCGACAAGGCCAAAAGGCTGATCGCCGGTCTGCCAGAACGTCTGGGGGCAGAGCGCGCACCATGTCCGCATGGCTGCGACCGGGCCTTGGAAAACGCCATCATGACCGCCCCGGAAAAGCGCGATGCGCAGCTTGTGGCCCGGCTGGATGCGGTGGCCGGAAGGGTGCTTTAGCACCGGTTGCTGCGGCGGGTCGTCTCTGGTCACCGGTTTTTGCTGGCAACACCGCTGAAATCCGCTAGGGTCAGCCCCGTTTGACGAGGGAGCGCGATGACCACCGGCATCATCCTTGGCCGCTTTATGCCACTGCATGAAGGGCATTGTACGCTGATCCGGACCGGGCTGAACCTGGTGGATCGGCTGGTGCTGGTTCTGGCAACCTCGGACGTGGACCCGATCCCGGCGGATATGCGGCAGGCGTGGCTTGGGGCGGTGTTCCCGCAAACCGATGTCATCAAGCATCACTGTGGTGCGACCTCTTTGCCGACGGACGATCCTGCATGGGCGGATATCCTGTCAGGGCTGGCGCAGGCCGATTATCTGATCGGGTCAGAGGCGCATATAAAACCGCTGGCACAGGCGATTGCCGCGCAGCATTTTATCCTTGATCCGATGTGGATGGCCGTTCATACCAACAGCGCCGATATCCGTGAGGATCCCTTCGCCCATTGGGCCGATATCCCCGGCCCGGTGCGCCCCTATTATCAGAAACGCTTGACGTTGGTTGGCGGCGAGAGCACCGGCAAGTCTTTCATGGCGGATTATCTGGCCCAAAGTTTTGGTGGACCTTATGTGCCCGAATATGGCCGCCCCTATGAGAAATTTCGCGACAAAGGCCCTTACACCCCGGATGAACTGCATCTGATTGTCGATGGCCATGTCGCACATCGCAAGGCACTGGCCCCGCTGGCCGGGCCGATCCTGTTCGAAGATACTGATGCCTTGCTGACCGCCGTCTGGGCCGAGATGCTGCTGGAGCGCCGCTTGCCCGACCTGGAGGCGCGGATTGAGTTGCCGGATCACTACCTTCTGCTGGACAGCAATGTCCCGTGGGAGGAGGACCCGATCCGCTATTATGGCAGCGCGGATATGCGCCGCCGGTTTTTCGATAAGATCGTCGCGCAACTGGAACGGCACGGCGCACCCTATACCCTGATCTCTGGCTCTTTTGCTGAACGCGAGGCGCAGGCCGTTGCGGTGGCAGAGGCGATTTTGTCAGGCGAACCCCCACCAAAGGACATGCGATGAGCATCAAGGATTATATCCGCACCATTCCCGATTTCCCCCACGAAGGCATCATGTTCCGCGATGTCACGACCCTGTTCGCGCATCCGCGCGGCTTTCGCATGGCGGTCGATCAACTGGTGCAGCCCTTTGCAGGCGAGCAGATTGACAAGGTCGCAGGCCTTGAGGCGCGGGGCTTTATTCTGGGCGGGGCGGTGGCGCATCAGCTGTCCACCGGCTTTGTGCCAATCCGCAAGAAGGGCAAGCTGCCGGGCAAGACCATTGAGCAGGCTTATCAGCTGGAATATGGCGAGGCGGTGATGGAACTGTACGAGGATGCAATCGCACCGGGCGAAAAGATCCTGATCGTCGATGACCTGCTGGCCACCGGCGGCACGGCAGAGGCCGGGGTTAAGCTGATTGAAAAGCTGGGCGGTGATGTCGTTGCCTTGTCCTTTATCATCGACCTGCCGAAACTCGGCGGCAATGCCAAATTGCAGGAACTGGGGCTGAAGACGCATTGCCTGTGCGCCTTTGATGGGACCTAACTGTTACAGATCGGGCCAAACCTCACGCTGGCGCGATGGCTGGGCAGGGTTTGTGTCCGGTCCATGTAACAAAACAGCACGTGTGATAAAGGCCGCGTGAGGGGGGCTATCGCGGGCATGGCTTTTGCCGCATCTAGGCTGGGAAACGTGACAGGTGACCCTAATGATGTCTGAAAGCCAACGCCCCCCGGCGCTTTCCCTTCGCCGCCTTTTGCCGCTGGTCGCGATAGCGGCCATCGCCGTTGCAGGCTTCTTTTTCCGCGACGTGTTCAGCTTTGAAACGCTGGCCCAACACCGCGAGCAGCTGCTTGCGTGGCGGGACAGCTCCTATGCTCTGGTGGTTTTGGGCTATATGGCGGCCTATTTTGCTGTCGTTGCCTTTTCACTGCCCGGTGCCCTGATCATGACGCTGGCAGGCGGCTTCCTGTTCGGGCTGTTTCCCGGGGCGCTTTATATCGTCGTGGCAGCAACCCTTGGCGCGATTGCGATATTTCTGGCGGCAAAAACCGGGCTTGGCGATGCGCTGCATCAAAAAATGCAGACCTCGGGCGGTGGCATGGCCGCACGGTTCGAAAAAGGGCTGCGCGAGAACGAGGTGTCTTACCTGCTGCTGATGCGTCTGGTTCCCGCCGTGCCGTTCTTTATCGCCAATCTTGCCCCGGCATTTTTCGGGGTTGGCCTGTTCACCTATGCCTGGACGACATTCGTTGGCATCCTGCCCGGTACAATCGTGTACACTTGGGTCGGTGCCGGTCTGGGAGAGGTGTTCGAAACCGGCGGTACACCTGATTTGGGTATCCTGTTTGAATGGCAGGTTCTGGGACCGATACTGGGCCTCTGTGCCTTGTCCGCCCTGCCGATTATCCTGAAGACCTTGCGCAAGAAGGGGGCGGAGAAATGGCAGCCTATGATACGGACCTTTTGATCATCGGTGCCGGGTCTGGCGGGCTGTCTGCGGCCGCCGGGGCGGTTCAGATGGGCGCACGTGTCACCCTGTTGGAGGGGGGCAAGATGGGCGGCGATTGCCTGAACTATGGCTGTGTTCCCTCCAAAGCGCTAATTGCGGCAGGCAAGCACGCCCATGCGATGACCACTGGCGCCCCTTTTGGCGTAGCTCCCGTGACGCCGCAGGTCAATTTTGCCAGCGCCAAGGACCATGTCGCCGAGGTGATCGCCGGGATTGCCCCACATGACAGTGTGGAGCGGTTTGAGGGCCTCGGCGTCGAAGTTATTCAGGAATACGGACGATTTGTCTCTCCGACTGAGGTGCAGGCAGGCAACCGCACAATCAAAGCGCGCCGTGTGGTCATCGCCACCGGGTCCAGCCCGTTTGTGCCGCCGATCCCGGGGCTGGCGGACACGCCCTATATGACAAACGAGACCGTCTTCGATCTGCGCGAACGGCCCGATCACCTGCTGGTCATTGGCGGCGGACCGATTGGTATGGAACTTGCGCAGGCGCATCTACGGCTTGGCTGCAAGGTGACAGTGATCGAAGGGGCCAAGGCGCTTGGCAAGGACGACCCGGAGCTTGCGGCCATTGTTCTGGACAACCTGCGCGGCGAGGGTCTGGAAATCATCGAGAATGCCAAGGTGATCCTGGTTTCGAGCAAGGCTGGCAAAGTATCGGTCACAACCGAAGACGGCCAGAGCTTTGACGGCTCGCATCTGCTGGTGGCCGTTGGGCGCAAACCGAACACAGAGCGGCTGGATCTCGACAAAGCCGGCATTGATACCGAACGCGGCGCGATCAAGGTCGATGCACAGATGAAAACCAGCAACCGCCATGTCTACGCCATCGGCGATGTCACTGGCGGGCTGCAATTCACCCATGTCGCCGGGTATCACGCCGGGGTTATCCTCCGCTCGGCCCTGTTTGGTCTGCCGGCCAAGGTGTCCAATGCGCATCTGCCCTGGGCAACCTATACCGATCCCGAACTCGCACAGGTCGGCCTGACCGAGGCTGCGGCCCGCGACCAACATGGCGACCGGCTGGAGGTGTTGCGCTTTGATGTCCCGGATAACGACCGTGCGCGCGCAGAGCGCCATAAGGCGGGTCTGATCAAGGTCATGGTGGTCAAGGGCAGGGTGGTCGGGGCCTCTATCGCGGGGCCGCAGGCGGGAGAGCAGATCCAGCTTTGGTCACTGGTGATCGCCAACAAACTGAAGATCGGGGCCGTGGCCAGCATGGTATCGCCCTATCCGACACTGGGCGAGATTTCCAAGCGCACCGCAGGTCAGTATTATATACCGCGCCTGTTTCAGAATGACTGGGTGCATCGCATAGTCCGCTTCGTGCAACGGTTCTGAGGCGACTTGCAAAGAAACCAAGGCACCTTTAGGAACGATCCGGACCGTATAAAAAGAAAAAGATGCGATTTTTCAACAGCCTGACCGGACGATTTCTTGCGCTGACCGTGGTCTTTGTCATGCTGGCCGAGATCCTGATCTTCGTGCCGTCGGTCTCGCGCTTTCGTCTTGATTACCTGCAGGCCCGGTTGGACCTCAGCCAGGTGGCCTCGCTGACATTGCTGGCTACACCGGATGATATGGTCGACACGGAGCTGGAGGCAGAATTGCTGCGCAACGCAGAGGTTCTGAATATCGTGCTGCGCCGTGATCTAATGCGTGAGCTGATCCTCGAAAGCCCGCTGCCTCAACCGGTTTCCGAGACCTTTGATTTGCGCAATGCCTCGGCCGCAACCCTGATCTGGGACGCGCTGCGCACAGTGTTCGGCCCGACCAATCGGGTGATCCGTGTGATCGGTATGCCGGTAAAATCCGGCGGGGTTGAGATCGAGGCAACATTGCTGGAAGGCCCCTTGCGCGCGGCGATGCTGGACTATGGCCGCACCATCCTCTGGCTGTCGCTGATCATCTCTGCGATCACCGCCACCGCCCTGTTCTTTGCTGTCCGCTGGCTGATCGTGCGCCCGGTGCGCCGGGTCATTCACCATATGACGGCCTATCGCGACAATCCCGAGGACCCGGGCGCGGTGATCGAGCCGAAGGCGGGGATTAATGAGCTGCACGAAGCCGAAGCCGCATTGGCCGATCTCCAATCCCAGGTCACACAGTCCTTGCGGCAAAAGGACAGGCTGGCAACCCTTGGCGGTGCGGTTTCGCGCATCAGCCACGATCTGCGCAACATGCTGACCACTGCGCAATTGCTGGCCGACCGGTTCGAGACCAGCAATGACCCAACTGTAAAGCGCACGGCGCCCAAGCTGATCGGCTCTCTGTCGCGGGCCATCAACCTCTGCGAAGGTACGCTGGCATTCGGCAAGGCCGAGGAAGCCGCCCCGGACCTTGCGCGTGTCCGGCTGGCCCGGATCGTCGAGGACGTTCTGGAAAGCGACCGCCTGCGCCGTACCGAGGTCGAGATTGACTTGATAAATGGCGTTCTGCCTGACGCGGAACTGATTGCAGATGAGGATCAGCTGTTCCGCATCCTGACCAATCTGGTGCGCAACTCCCGGCAGGCGATTGAGGACACCCAGACCGGCGGTGAGATCAGGATCGAGGCTGTTCACGGTGATGCCGGACACGAAATACTGATCAGCGACACCGGCCCGGGCCTGCCCCCCAAAGCCCTTGAAAAGATTTTCTGTCCCTTCGAAGGCGGTGCAAGACGTGGCGGAACCGGCCTGGGCCTGGCAATTGCCGCAGAACTTGTCAAAGCCCATGACGGCAAGCTGGAGCTTATCCAGACCTCTGACAAGGGAACAACCTTCCGCATCACCCTGCCGGATCTCAGCGACCGACTGGCTGCCTGAGGTCAGCTGCGAAACAGGGGTTGCAAAGCCCAGCCCGCAGGTCTAATACCACGCTCCACGGACCGATAGCTCAGCTGGATAGAGTACCTGACTACGAATCAGGGGGTCGGGGGTTCGAATCCTCCTCGGTCCGCCAATAAAATCAAACACTTAGCGAGTTTTGGCGGAAGTGCCGTGTAACAGTGGTGTAACAACGTGTTCCACAACCGTTCTACGACTCGCGAGACTTGCCACCTTTGCTCCGCAGTTCAACCACCATATTGATGTTGTCGTTGCGCCCACGCATGTAGCGCTCTGTTGTGCTGCTTTGCCATGGAGGAGTTGAACAGCACTCTTGCGGCAAGAGAGTCCATTCCGGGGATCAATTGGTTTGCGGAGGACTCAGACGGGCTTCTGCAGGGGGCAATCTCGGCAGGCGCAACTGGACGTATCAATGAGCTGTTGAAGTCAAACACAGAAGGGGATCGCGCAGAGGTCCAGCGCATTCTGGATAGCGACCTCATTGCGGGTGCGGACCGGTCTGCAATTGAGGATGCGGTATGACAAGACAAAAGGCCCGCATCATGATGCGGGCCTTTTGTCTTGATAGGTTATGAAGGTTTAGGCGTTCTCGTCGCCATCTTCAGCGGCTGGTGCTTCGGCTTCTGCGTCCGACTGGGCGCTTTCATCCTCAGTACCCGGCACGAGCATGTCTTCGTCCTCGTCCAGAGCCGCTGATCCGACATCGTCGAAGAGTTCGGCAATATCGAACTCGGCTTCGGCGTCGGCTTCGGCCTGCAGGTCCTGAATAGACTTGCCCGAGGCCTGAAGTTCAGCTTCGTCCTGCGAGCGGGCGACGTTGATGGTGATCGACACCGAAACCTCGGGGTGCAGGGTCACTGACACATTGTGCAGGCCCAGTTCCTTGATCGGGGCGTTCAGGACGATCTGACCACGATCAATCGAAAACCCACCTTCGGTGGCAATATCCGAGATATCACGCGGGCTGACCGAACCGTAGAGCGACCCGGCATCCGAAGCAGAGCGAATCACGATGAAGCTCTGGCCATCCAGACGACCACCGAGATCCTCGGCCTCTTTCTTGGATTCGAGGTTACGGGCCTCAAGCTGTGCGCGCTGCGCTTCAAACTGTTTCAGGTTCGCTTCGGTCGCGCGCAGGGCTTTGCCCTGGGGCAGCAGGAAGTTGCGTGCATAGCCTTGCTTGACGGAGACAACGTCCCCCATCTGACCAAGCTTGGCGACACGTTCGAGAAGTACGACATCCATGATCGGTCTCCTTACTTCACGACATAGGGCAGCAGGGCGAGGAAGCGGGCGCGCTTGATCGCACGGGCCAGCTCACGCTGCTTTTTGGCGGATACGGCGGTGATCCGCGAAGGCACAATCTTGCCGCGTTCAGAGATGTAGCGCTGCAGCAGCTTTACGTCCTTATAGTCGATCTTGGGCGCGTTATCGCCCGAGAAGGGGCAGCTTTTGCGGCGACGGAAAAATGGTTTATTTGCCATGGTTTACGATCCTTTCCTCAGTCGTCGCGCCGGGGGCGTGCATTGCGCTGGCCGCGCTCTTCTTTAGCGGCTTTCGCCTGCAGGACGGCAGAGGGGCCTTCCTCATGCTCTTCGACCTTGATGGTCATCACGCGCATCACGTCTTCATGCAGACGCATAAGGCGCTCCATCTCCTGAACGGCGTCAGAGGGGGAATCGGACTTCACAAAGGCGTAGTGGCCCTTGCGGTTCTTGTTGATCTTGTAGGCCATGGTCTTGAGGCCCCAGTATTCGGTATCGACGATATTGCCGCCGTTGTCCGAAAGGACTGAGCCAAAATGTTCGATAAGGCCTTCGGCTTGCGTGTTCGACAGGTCCTGCCGCGCAATGAAGACATGCTCGTAAAGAGCCATGCTGTGCTTCCTTTTTCGGGCGTGCTTCAAAATGCGGATCGAACCCTCCGGTTTCCGCATACGAGAGGCAACGCGTTCATCGTCTTGCCGGAGGAAGCGGCCTTATACGCCTGTGGCCAGGGTTTGCAAGGTTTTTTGAAGAGCAGGAGTTCACGTTGGGGGCTACTTTTGGCATTCGGGTGTTTGTTTCAGTTCATGGTAGTGGAATGGGATGTCTTTGACGCCTTCCATACCTGGAAGTACCCCACGATGTTCCAGGTATTCCGGAATGTTGATATATACCAGATTGTGCTTGTAGCATTCATGGAACAGAGGGGATTCGTTCAACTCTACATCGCTTAGAAACCAGTACTCATCAATTTCGAAGGCAAGTGAGGGGACCATTATTATATAGTCCGGACGTCGGTCTAAAATGTACGCCCCATCGCCTTTTGCATGGCCCGGGAAACTTTGCCCAAATGCCCTGTAGGTGTCGATTTCGCGTCTTGCGATTGTTTTGTCATTTAAGCCGAGCATATCGATAAAGTTTTTATCGAGGTTCGAATATGGGATCGACCCGGCAGTGCTTAACGCCACTGTGCTGCCTTTTTCCCAATTTTCGGCGATGTAATGGCCTTGGATAAATCCGCCAAACGCTGCGGTATCCATTTTGAATTTGATCTGCCCGTAGGCGGTCAGAAGTTGGCTTGCCACGAGCAAGGACGCGGCAACCGGCAAAAATCTGCGCAGGATTTCCGGCCTGATTGCCTCAATTGCCAGCGCGACCAGCAGCCCGATGACCGGGATGATCGGCACGAAGAGCCGTGAGATTGGCATGTGGTCGCCATTCACCCTGAGGATATAGAGTGTGTAAAGCGTAACGATCCCTGTCAGATACAGCACCGAGGAAACGCGGTGCCGTTTTATCAGCGCGAACCCACAGGACAGTGCGACAAGCAGGGCAGGGAACGGGGCGTGGAACGCGAAGAGTTTTACGTACCAGATGCCACCCAGAAACACCTCTTCGCCCTGTGATTGCGTTATTCCGCTGACCTTTGTGTAAAACGTATTTGGCAGGAAGTCTCCGTAATATCCGTAACGCCAGGCTGTATGTGATATGACTGGAATCGCGACTGCCAACGAAAATAGGACGGCTTTGCGGAACCCGGATCTGATGTCCCCGGTGCCAAATAGCAGTGCTGTTCCTGATGTCGCCGCAAGCAATACTGAATCCGGGCGTGTTAAGACCGCCAAGGCCGTGAAAATGCCCGCGATGACCGCTGTGCCTGAGCCATCTTGGCCTTCGCGATTTAGCGAGAGCAGAGTAAAGCTTGCTGCACCTGCAACAAAAAATGCGACGAGCGGTGCCTCCAGCATACCAAGCGACCAGAGCACCATGGGCAATGTCGGCAGCGATACGATGAGCCCGCTCACGGCGGGGATCATGCCTGTCATTCTGCGTACAGGACCAAGAAAAACGACAGCGATCCCGGCCAATGCGGCAAAGTTGATAAAACGTGCGGCAAACTCTGCTGCGAAGCCGAGCTTCAGAAAGGCTGCGATAAGCAGCATATGGAGAAAGTTTGTATAGCCCTCAACCCGTTCGCCAAGGTTCCAGACAATCTGGCCGTGGTCTGCAAAGTTTTTTGCATAGCGGAAGGTGATGAAGGCATCATCATGCATAAAGTGCTGGTTGTTGGTTCCCAAGATGATGAAAGTGACTGCGGCAATGAGTAAACTCACAGAGATGATGAGCGTGTTCGCCATTCTTTTCGTCATTGGTGGTGCCTTCAGCGCGTCTTTAAGGTGTTGAAGCTCATTCCAGAAACTGAAGCACTATCAGTAGACGCGGGTCTGGCAAATGCCTAAAAGGCCGAAATCAATCGGGTGGAGGTTCTATGACACGGGCATTTGTATTTCCGGGGCAGGGCGCGCAGGCGGTCGGTATGGGCAAGGCACTGGCCGAGGCTTATCCGCAGGCGCAGATAGTGTTTGATGAGGTTGATGCCGCGCTGGGGGAAAAGCTCTCTGATCTGATCTGGGAGGGGCCGATTGAAGACCTGACTCTGACGGCCAATGCGCAGCCGGCGCTGATGGCGACCTCTTTGGCGGCGATGGCGGCTTTGAAGACCGAGGGGATTGAGGTCGGCTCTGCTGCTTTTGTGGCGGGGCACTCCTTGGGCGAATATTCCGCGCTGTGCGCTGCAGGGGCGCTGAGCCTGACGGACACTGCAAGATTGCTACGGGTGCGCGGCCGCGCCATGCAGGAGGCTGTGCCGGTGGGCGAGGGGGCCATGGGGGCTATCCTCGGGCTGGATATCGCCGCTGTGCGTGAGGTGGCTAAAAATGCCGCTGAAGGTGGCGAGGTTTGTGAGGTGGCGAATGACAATGACCCAGCCCAGGTGGTGATTTCCGGCCGCAAAGCCGCGGTGGAGCGGGCCGCGGATCTGGCCAAGCAGGCGGGTGCCAAGCGGGCGCTGATGCTGCCGGTCAGTGCGCCGTTTCATTGTGCCATGATGAAGCCTGCGGCAAAGGCGATGGCCAATGCGCTGGATGATGTGGATATCGAACATCCCAACCCGCCGGTTGTGGCGAATGTCTGTGCGCACGCTGTTGAAAGCGGGTCTTTGATGCGGAATTACCTGGTGGATCAGGTTACCGGCTCGGTGCGCTGGCGGGAAAGCGTGCTGTGGATGGTTGGGAACGGGGTGACAGAATTTGTCGAGGTCGGGGCTGGAAAGGCGCTGTCGGGAATGATCCGGCGGATTGCGCCAGAAGCGAAAACCGTTGCGATCAATGGGCCGGATGACGTGAAGGCGCTGGCTGACAGTTGAGCGGATCAGATCGGTTCGAGTTGCGGCGGCGTCTGGATGATCTGGTTTATGTTTTTGAGCGTAAGCCGGGTCAGGTCGTCTATGCCCGGCGCGACCGGCCGGATTTGCAGATTGTCTATCGCGAGGGTTTTGGCTGGGGGTGCTGGGCGGCGGATGGCCTTGAATTGCAAGGGCGGCCTTGGGATGTTCCGCTTGATTCTCAGTCGCCTGCGTACCCGCCCGAGGGGGTATGAGTTTCACAAAAAGGCGACAAGTCCTATGTCTATGACCTGGTTTTCACTTAATGCGTTTCGCGTTTACCATGAGACATCGCATAACATCGAAACGCTTTAGTGCCGAAAAGGGGCAGGAATGTTTGATCTGACAGGAAAAAATGCGCTGGTGACCGGCGCGTCCGGTGGAATTGGTGGCGAGATTGCGCGCGCTTTGCATGGGCAAGGGGCGACGGTGGGCTTGAGTGGTACGCGGACGAAACCGCTGGAGGAGCTGGCCGCCGCACTGGGGGAGCGGGCGCATGTTCTGCCCTGCAATTTGTCGGATCGCGACGCTGTGGATGGTCTGGCCAAGTCAGCGGTCGAGGCAATGGGATCGGTGGATATTCTGGTTAACAATGCCGGTGTCACACGCGACAACCTGTTCATGCGGATGTCGGATGAGGAATGGGATGAGGTGCTGGAGATCAATCTGACCTCGGCCATTCGGTTAAGCCGTGCGCTGGTGCGCGGCATGATGAAGGCGCGTTGGGGCCGGATCGTTAACATTACCTCTATCGTTGGTGTAACGGGCAATCCGGGTCAGGTGAACTATGCTGCGTCTAAGGCAGGTATCATCGGGGCGTCCAAGGCGCTTGCGCAAGAAATCGCCGGTCGTGGCATCACGGTCAACTGTTTGGCACCGGGCTTTATCACCACCGCGATGACCGACAAGCTGGACGATGGGCAGAAGGAAAAGCTGCTGGGGGCGATCCCGGCCGGGCGTATGGGAACCAGCGCAGAAATAGCTGCTGCGGCGCTGTATCTGGCCTCGGATGAAGCGGGATATGTCACCGGTCAGACGCTGCATGTGAATGGCGGCATGGCCATGATCTAGGCAGATTCTGCTGCGCTGCAAAAATTTCCGGGGGTTGCAATTTGGCCGGGCGCACGCCAAGTGAGCGCTGCCACTATGGCCCTGGCGATCGGTTGGTTTGATCGTTTGCCATGGCTGGAGAGTGTGCTATAGCGCCGGTTAGCTGCTTTAGGGTTTTACCCCGGGGCATGACTGCCGGACAGGCACGGACCACGTCGAAGGCCCCTGTAACGGGGTGTCGGCACTGATATCAAAGGCCCGTTTAGGGGCTGAAACTGTGAGGACCAGAGAATGAGCGACGTCGATGATCGCGTAAAAAAGATCGTAGTCGAGCACCTGAGTGTCGACGAAGGAAAAGTGACCGAGAATGCATCGTTCATCGATGATCTGGGTGCTGACAGCCTGGATACCGTAGAGCTGGTGATGGCGTTTGAAGAAGAGTTCGGGATCGAGATCCCGGATGACGCTGCTGAAACCATCCAGACCTTTGGTGATGCCGTCAAATTCATCAAGAGCGCGGCCTGAGCCAGCCTTGAAATCTTATGGAAACGGCGCCTGTTTGGCGCCGTTTTTCTTTTGAGTGACTGCCGGTGCTTGAAGCTTCGCCGCTGGATGCGCTAATTACTGGATAACAACAACAATCTCGGGGTGCTAACATGCGTCGTGTGGTGGTGACGGGACTGGGCGCGGTGACGCCTTTGGCTAATGGTGTCGAGACGACCTGGGAGCGGCTGATTGCCGGGCAATCGGGTGCAGGGACGGTTACGCAGTTTGATGCGGATCATCTGGCAACGAACTATGCCTGCGAAGTTCCGCTGGGCGATGGGTCAGACGGCACGTTCAATGCCGATGACTGGATGGAGCCGAAAGAGCAGCGCAAGGTCGACAAGTTTATCCTGTTTGGCATGGCAGCAGCGGCGCAGGCTGTTGATGATGCCGGAATTGCTGATTTGTCAGAGGCGGACAAGTTGCGGACCGGGGTGATGATCGGGTCTGGCATCGGCGGGCTGACCACGATTGCCGAGACGGCGATCACGCTGAAAGAACGCGGGCCGCGCCGGGTGTCGCCCTTCTTTATCCCGTCTGCCTTGATCAATTTGGCCTCGGGCCAGGTGTCGATCCGATATGGGTTCAAAGGGCCGAACCATGCGGTTGTGACTGCTTGTTCTACCGGCGCGCATGCCATTGGCGATGCGGCGCGGCTGATTGCGCTGGGTGACGCTGATATTATGGTGGCTGGCGGGGCCGAGGCGCCGATTTCGGAAATCGGGATGGCGGGGTTCAACGCGTGTAAGGCGTTGTCGACGGGGTATCGCGACAATCCAACAGCGGCCAGCCGACCCTATGACAAGGACCGCGACGGGTTTGTCATGGGCGAGGGGGCCGGGATTGTGGTGCTTGAGGATTATGAGCACGCCAAGGCGCGCGGCGCTAAAATCTATGCCGAGGTGCGGGGGTATGGCCTGTCGGGGGATGCCTATCACGTGACGGCACCAGCCTCGGACGGCGATGGCGGGTATCGCTCTATGCAGATGGCGCTGGAGCGCGCTGGTATGACGGCTGCGGATGTCGATTACGTCAATGCGCATGGCACCTCGACCATGGCGGACACGATTGAGCTGGGGGCTGTCACGCGGCTGCTCGGCGATGCGGTTGAGGGGACGACCATGTCCTCGACCAAATCTGCCGTTGGGCATTTGCTGGGGGCTGCAGGCTCGGTCGAGGCGATTTTCTGCATTCTGGCACTGCGGGATCAGGTTGCGCCGCCGACGCTGAACCTCGACAATCCGGATGTGGAGACACCGCTGGATCTTGCGCCGAAGGTTGCCGTTAAGCGGCAGATCGATGTGGCCTTGTCGAACTCTTTTGGATTCGGGGGTACAAACGCCTCGATTGTTCTAAGCCGCGTCTGAGGGGGCTCTGATGGGCAAACATGTTGCCGCCAACGGGATTACGCTGCTGATCGTCGCGCTTGTCGTCGGGATGAGCGTGATGAAATGGGTGACGGGCCAGATGACCGAAGAAGGTCCGCTGGCGGAGGAGACGTTTATCACCATTCCGGGCGGGGCAACGGCCGGGCGCATTACGGACATTTTGGTCGAGAAGGGCGCAATTTCGTCGGCTTTCCTGTTCAAATGGTCGCTGAACCGGCAGGACAAGGCCGAGGCAATGAAGGCGGGTTTCTATCAGGTGCCGGCCGGGGCCTCGATCAACGAATTGATTGAGCTGCTGACAACCGGATCGGGCGGGTCAACGCGGTATCAGGCCACATATCGTTTGCGCAATGACGGGTTTTCCGCGCGGCTGGTCGATCGGGTTGAGACCGGCAGCTTTGCTGATCTTGAACCCGATGCCATTCAGGAGAAGGTCAATGAGCTGTTGGCGGATGGCGATTCGCTGGAATTGCGGGTGGCAGTGCCTGAGGGGCTGACCTCGTGGCAGATTGTGGAGGGGCTGAAGGCGGTGCCGTTTCTTGACGGTGAGATCGCGGACCTACCGGCGGAAGGGGCGCTGGCGCCCAACACGTTTTCTATAAGCCCAGGGATGCCGCGTCAGTCGATCATTGATCAGATGTTGGCGGCGCAGAAGAAGATCGTGGCCGATGCCTGGGAGGAACGGGACCCGTCGGTGCCGCTGCAAAGCCCGGCGGAATTGCTGATCTTGGCGTCAATCGTCGAGAAAGAGACCGGCGTTGCGGAAGAGCGTGGGCTGGTTGCGGGCGTCTTTACCAATCGCCTGCGCGAAGGTATGCGCCTGCAGACAGACCCGACCGTGATCTATGGTATCACCAACGGGCAAGGCGTGTTGGGCCGGGGTATCCGGCGCAGCGAATTGGAGCGCCGGACGCCCTATAACACCTATGTCATCAAGGGTCTGCCACCGACGCCAATTGCCAATCCGGGGCGGGAGGCGATCAAAGCCGCTGCCAACCCGTCTGAAACCGACTACGTATTCTTCGTTGCTGACGGTACCGGAGGCCATGCATTTGCCGCAACACTGCGGGAGCACGAGGAAAACGTGAAGCGTTGGCGCGAGATTGAGCAGGAGCGGGCGGGGGAGTGATCCGTCCTGTGGTCTAAGGACTTCATTATTCTTTGCACCTGAGTGAGTTGTCGAACCTGCTAGGTGGAGCGGCTTTGATCGATTCCAGGTCACTTTTCGAGATCACCTCTTTTTCAGCCAGATCGGATGCCAGCTTTCCGACCGCTTCCTGTAAGTAGGAGGGGTTGTTGAAATATCTGATTGGACGGCGTGGAAGTATGGCCAGTTCAAGCAGGTTCTTTTGTTCCATTTAGGAAAGCGGACGGCCATATAAACCTAGCGCAGCATCGTGGGCTCCATAGCACTGATGCCCGAAGAAGATCGAATCCAGTAGTGCCGCCAATATCGCCTCGTGAGTATGGATTTTGCCGATTTCGATGGACATCGCCATGACCTCAAGGCGCCGGTTAATCTTTGAGCTTGATGCTGGCAAGAACTGCTTTCCGAGTAGGTCTGTTACCTCGGATTTCCATGCCGGGCGATCGTAGAAGCGTTTGTCGTGGGCGAGGACGAAGGCTTCGACCAAGAGACTTGGGAAATCGTTGATATCGGTACGGTAGCGCGCAGAAATCTGTTCTGCGTAGTCGGGATAGGGATACTGGAACTCTTGCGAGAAAGAGGCCGCGGGCAAAGCGAGAGCGGCCGCGAGTGTGAGAACGAATTTCATTTCAATCACCGTGATTTAGGCCGTGGATATAGTTTCAGATTTTGACTGTATTGCAATGTGCAGTTCGACGCAGGTGTGCTGCACGGGGTGCGGAATTGCAAGTTGTCGGCGCACAACCTATAAGTTTTTTCTTGACTTACCGAACGCTCTAGGGTATAATCTGTTTCAAGCTGGACGAATTGGGCAAGCGGCAGAGGTAACTCTTGCCGCTTTTCCTTTTCCGCTCTGCAAGCGGAGCAAGAAAGACTGGCTTAGCAAACATGACGAAAGATACGCCTGAAGGCGCGGCTGGGTCGGCTGAAAAGCTGGCCAAGGCTCGGGAGGTTTATGCGTGGGTTTTTAAGGCTCTGCAGACCTCTTTGAAAACGCTGGAAGATGGCACTGAAACCCTGGGCGATTCAAAGACCCGGGATGCCCTGTTCCGGCAACACGTCAAACAGTTGCAGATGGTTTCTGAGATTGAGGGTTCTCTTGACGAACACAGCAACAAAACCGGTGCGGGTTCCATCGACCTTGACGCCGCACGAACCGAGATCCGTGAGCGACTTGCTCGGTGACCTGCCCCCCGAGGCTCCCTCATTCATAACGAGAGTCTGCGGGTCTGGTTTTCATATTCGTTGGTTTCGTTTTGGGCAAGCGCGCCGGGCGCGGAGCCCTCAAATTGCTCAAG
>NZ_JBTLNE010000057.1:0-24361 GCF_054457435.1 Halovulum sp. GXIMD14793
TTTGATCATCCCAATGATTTGGACTTCCGTGAAACGGCTCTTTCGCATTCGTTTGCTCCTTCAAAAGGTTGAGCAAACTCTACATCAGAACGAGGGAAGTTTCGGGGGGCAGGTCAGGTCGTAACCCTGATGCGACCCTAAGGTGTGAGGCTGTCGGAGCTGAACCCGGAACGCTGGATCTTTTCGTGAATTCGGACAATCCGACCATCACAACCGCCTCACGCGCGTTGATGGAGGCGGCCAATACCTCCGAGCAGTGGCTTGGCCAGAATTGGGACGACAGAATTCGGGTCCCGGTGACAACTCTGGATTACCTGATTGCGGCCTATGGCGCGCCCGATTTCGTAAAGATTGACGTTGAGGGGTTCGAGCTTGATGTGCTCATTGGCCTGACCCATCCCGTGAAGGCATTGTCCTTTGAGTTCACGGTTATCCAGAGGGAATTGGCGCTGGGCTGCCTTGCCAAACTGTCAGAACTTGGCCCCTACGAGTTCAACCTGAGCTTGGGGGAAGAGCATCGCCTGAGATATCAAAGCTGGGTGAGTGCAGGGCAACTGGGCCAAGCCATCATGGCGCTGCCGCCCGAGGCGAATTCCGGCGATATTTTTGCCCGGCTGAACGGTCAGCAGTAGCCCCTTGTTCGATTGACTTTCAAAGCCTTCAAGGCGCTGCAGCTTTGGCACGCAAAGAAGCCGTCAGGCGCTGACCTCTTCCAACAGTCGCCGAAACGCGCGGCGTGCTGACCCCGGATGCCTGACCTTCCGCACCTCTGCAAGGTTCGACAGATCATTGCCGACGATGATCAGGCCAACCATGCCAGCCTCATAATGCGGCAGGCACAGGTAGCCATAGATGCCCGGCACGGTGAGCGTTAGGGTCACTTCCTCGTCGATACCGCCGTTCCAGGGCTCCGCCCCTTCGGGGACCATGCCCCGTTTGGAGGCGCTGTTGTGGCCGGACTGCGACGGAAGAAACGTCACGCTGTCGCCAATATCCACCCGCAGGATAGAGGGTTCAAAGACATTGATGACATTGGTGTCATTGCAATCTGCATTCAGCATCATAACGCCATGAGAGGTGCCGTCGGTCTTTGGCACCGGGCAAGCCCATGCGGCCGAGCTTGCGGCGAGGGCGCCCAGGAAAATTAGTGTTTTACGACGCGTATGCATGAACGATCAGCTCCTGTCTTGGGCCTTGGGTTACTTCGGTTTCGACACCATAAATCCGGCTGATGGCATCCGAGGCCAGAACATCCGCAGGTGCCCCTTCGGCCATGACCTGACCCTCGCCGATCAGGATCATTCGGTCGGCAAATCGCGCGGCCAGATTCAGATCATGCAAGGCGACCAATCCGATGGCGTTCCGGTTTTGCATCGCGCTTCTGATCCGCGACAGCACCTCAAGTTGATGTTTGAGGTCCAGCGCCGAGGTCGGCTCGTCGAACATGTAGACTTCCGAGTGCCGGATCAGGGCCTGCGCGACAGAAACCATCTGTGACTGGCCACCGGAAAGCTCTCCGACATAGGCCTCGGACAGATGCCCGATCCCGGCGGTTTCAAGCACCTCTCCGACGGCGGTCATGTCGCTTGAACTGACACGCCAGCCTTTCAGCTGCTTGTGGGCCATCATGACGGCATCAAAGACCGTCAGGGCGGCATTGGCGGAAAAGAACTGCGGCATGAAACAGACGCGCCGCAACCGCTCGCGGGCGGGGACGGTCGCAAGATCTGTGCTATCCAAGGATATCTGGCCCGCAGCTTGTTTTTGCAGGCCCGCGATCAGCCGGAAAAGCGTCGATTTTCCCGCCGCGTTCGGCCCGATCAGCGCGGTCAGTTGGCCAGCCTCCACCGGGCCGAAATTGATATCGCGAAGCACGGGATGCCGCCCGTAGGAAAAGGCAATCCCTTTGGCAGACAGACCCGTCTGATTTGCAAGCTCGGTCATCGCCAATGCCTCCGGCGTTGTCCCAGGATCAGCAGAATGAAGAACGGAATGCCGATAAGGGATGTGATCATCCCGATGGGATAGACGATGCCGGGGGTGATGGCCTTTGAAGCGATGGACGTTCCGGACATGATCAGCGCACCGCAAATGGCCGAAAGCGGCAGAAAGCCGCGTTGATCCTCGCCGACAATCATTCGTGCGATATGCGGGCCAACCAGGCCGACAAAGGCAACCGCGCCAACAAAAGATACGGCGACGGCTGACAGCAGGGAAACGCCAGCCAGAACGCCCAGGCGCAGCAGAGGGACGTTCACGCCAAGGGCGGCGGCCTTATCCTCGCCCATGCGCAATGCGGTCAACGCCCAGGCGAGGCTCATGAAATAGGGCAGGACGACCAACAGGAGGACAGCGCACACTGCCAGCTTTTCCCAGGACGCGCGCGCCAGTGAACCAAGCTGCCAGAAGATCAGTTGCGCCAGTTGCAATTCGGACGCGCCATATTGCAGGAAGGCCAGAAGCGCGTTGAAGGTAAATAGCATGGCGATCCCGACCAAGATCATCGCCTCGGGCGTTACGCCGCGCAGCCGTGTGAACAGGAACAAAAGGCACGAGGTTCCCATCGCCAAAACAAAGGCGTTGACCGTGACGAAAAGCCCTGCGGTGCCGGGGATGACCGACCAGCCCAGGACGATGGCAAGGGCCGCGCCAAAACTGGCCGCCGAGGACAGGCCAAGTGTAAACGGGTCCGCCAGCGGGTTGTCGAGAATGGTCTGCATCTCGGCCCCGGCTACCCCCAGCATCGCACCGACCGCAATCGCCATCAATGCGATGGGCAGGCGCAGTTGCCAGACGATGACATCCTCTTTCGGTGTGGCGGAGGCCGGATCAATGATCACCCCGGCAACGCGCCAAAAATCCAGACTGGCCGGACCGGTGGCTACATCCAGCACCACCAGCGCAAAAAGAATCAGTCCGGCACCGGCAACAAGGGCCACGCGGCGCAGGCCGCGGCGTTTATATGCAGCAACAAGGTTGCTGGCATCCAAAGGTACATCTGTCATGCTGAAAACTCCCCGCCCCCTGAAACCGGAGGCGGGGATATCCTTTTAGGTTTGACCCAGGGAAACCCAGAACTGGCCCGATGGTTCAAACGGCAGGAACCTTTCGTGCAGTTCTTTCCACGTCGCCTCGGGGTCAAGGTCTTCGAAGTCCTCAGGGTGCAGCCATTTGGCCAGCTGCTGGACCGCAATGAAGTGATAGGGCGAGTTGTAGAACTGGTGATAGATGGAATGCATCCGCCCCTCTTTCACCGCCCGAAGTTCCGAGAAACCGTTCCGCTCTGCCAGCGACTGAAGGTTTGCGGCATTCTTGGCCGGATCGGCATCATATCCCAAAAGGGTTGCGGTCACTTCGGGTTTGGCCTCGGCCCAGTTGGCACCGGTCTGAACCAGCACGTCAGGGTCGGCTTCCAGTATCCCCTCCAGGTTCAGTTCAACCGAATAGGCATCCGCAAGGGTCGAGCCATAATTGACACCACCGGCCAGTCCGACGAAACGCCCGTAGTTATAGGGCCCGAAGGAGTTGCAGCAAAAGTCAGGCTGCCAGCCAGCTGCATTTTCCACGACGACAAGCGGGCGGTCCTCAGCCGGGATCTGATCCACGATATTCGTGACACGCCGCATCTGCGCCATATAGAAATCGATGAACTCTGCAGTGCCTTTTTCTTCCCCAAGGACACGGCCAAGCACCAGCAGCGATGGCACTGTGTTTTCGGTGGCGTTGCGGCGGAAGTCGATGAACACGACATCGACACCGGCCTGATCAAGCTTTTCGATCAAGCCGGTTTCCTCGGCCTTGAACAGGTTGCCGATATCCAGAAGCACGAGGTCGGTCTCAGCTTCCAGCACCGCTTCGATGCTGAAATCACCCGCATAGGGGTTGCCGAAATTGATCTGCCGCTCCGCATCTTCGGGGAAGGCCTGCTTGAACTTGCGGTAGGCATCGGGATCGTAAAGGATAAGGTCATCCTTCCAACCAACGATTTTTTCGAAAGGATTGCCTTCGGTAACGGCGGCGATGGCGTACATCATCCGGCCTTCGCCAAGAATGATGCGGTCAGGCATTTCGTCCAGCGTGACGGTGCGCCCGGCAACGTCGGTCAGCGTAATAGCTTCTGCTTGGGCATGACCGGCTTGCGCGAAGATAGCCGCGCTGGCTGCAATGGCACCAAGGAAGCCGCGTGCGGATGTCATAAGCGACATTACGGTCTCCTGATGGTTTGAACAACGGCAGTTTGCATAAGCTTGGAGGAAAACCAAGTCTTTTTATCGGAAATATATATTTAAGTGGTGGTGGTTCGCTAACGCCGGGTTTTTATCTGATTGGGCGATGTCTTAGATCTTGATTTAAAACGCTTTCACGGCAGCCGATGGAGCCTTGCAGCATGGCGGCAACAAAACGAGGCTGCTGTCACTGCAGCCTCGATACTGGCGCTATGTGTCAGGATTGCTATGCCATGATTACCCAAACGGCACTAAAGTTTAGCGCCCCTCTCAGTTTCACAACAAAGCGACTTGTCCTATCTGGAAAACCAACTATTCTTGTTGGGTATAAGGGGAGACTCGTGATCGCTCAGCTCAAACACTCCGGCCCTGTAACAACAGGCCTAGGTCTGCCGCTTGATATAGAAACGCTCGAACATCTGCGCGGTATCGCTGGCGATTGCCGGTGTCAGGCACGGCTGGATTTGTTCCGGGCCTGTGATCTTTTAGCGGTTAACGAGAACCGCGCGGCTGACGGTTATGCGGTTGCTTTGATTCGAACACTGCCCCAAGCGATTGGTCGGCCTCCGGTGCTAAGGCAAGCTGGGGCATCGCCGAGTTTTGACGAAATCTGGCTCTTGCGGCTTTTGGATCGGGCGATTGCAGACGATTTTGATAGTCTTGCCTTTTTGGTTCATAGCCGCGTTTCGGCATATCAGAGGCGTGCTTTTGTGTTTCTTATCAAAGGCCTCGCGCAGCGCATCGACGCGCTATAATAATTCCTGACAAAAATACTTCTGTTAACCCTTTGATTTTTTTACATTTATTGTGTTGAAACCTTCAGGCCCGGCTTCTATATGAGATCACAGCCAGCCACGATGGGTCGTCCCTTCCAGCCAGCCATACAATTTAGTATCTGCTAAGGAGGCCGTGATGTCACAGACCGCGACCAATCTATCCCCCGACGCTGTCAGTGAAATCGCTGAAGCTCTGACGCAGTCGGTTGCTGAAACTGTTGTAACAACGATGCTGGCGCAGAACTTCCACTGGAATGTCAAAGGCATGGCCTTTGGCCCGCTGCATGCGCTGTTTCAGGAAATTTATGAAGATCATTTCGTTGCACAGGACGATCTGGCCGAGCGTGTTCGCCAGATCGGTGCCCATGCCGAGGGCCGTCTTGCCGTCATGCTTGAGCGGTCCAAGGTGAACGAAGCCGATGGAACGCAAAGCGCGCAGGATATGATTGCACAGCTTGCCGAAGCACAGCGCACCGTTGCCGCGACACTTGCCGGTTGTGCCGATGTGTCTGAGCGTCACGGCGATCTACTGACCCAGGACCTGTGCATCGCACGTGGTCAGGTTCATGAGAAATTTGCCTGGTTGCTGTCGGCCCATTTGGAAGGCTGAAAAAACCCTCAGGCTTTGACCTCAAAAGTCCCGCCCTTCGCTGGCGGGACTTTTTTGTGGCGGGGTTCTCAACCCCTTTCTTGCGGCACTTTTTGGCATAGGCCTGAACGCCCCGCGAAAGCATGCCAATGGTTGAACGCCGCTTTTTCCTGCTGGGCGGACTGCTGGCCGCGTCCATTGCGCTGTTCCTGCTATGGGGGCTACGCGCGCCATTTGGATTTATTCTGTCGCTGAGAGCAGAGAAGCTGGCGGTTTTGATCCTTGTTGGCGCGGCCAGCGGGGCGGCCACGGTGATCTTTCAGACTATCGCCGCCAACCGATTGCTGACACCAAGCATCGTTGGCTTTGACAGCCTGTTCGTGTTTCTTCAAACCATGCTGGTGCTGATCCTTGGCGGCGTGGGCTACGCTGCCCTGCCTGCATTGCCAAAATTCGCGGCCGAGACCGTCTGCATGATGCTGGGGGCTATGACCCTGTTCGGTCTTTTGTTCCGTAAAGGGGCAGAGGATATCACCCGCATGATCCTGACCGGCGTTATTCTGGGAATACTGCTGCGGGGATTGGCCGGATTTGCGCAACGCCTGCTGGAACCGTCAGAGTTTGCCGTTGTGCAGCAGGCCAGCATTGCCAGTTTCAACGCGGTAGAAATCGAAAAGCTTTGGATTGCGGGGCTGGTGATGGGGGTTGCGTTGGTTGCGGCCTGGTTGATGTCAAAGGAATTCGATGTCGCAACGCTTGGGCGAACCAAGGCGCGGACTTTGGGTCTGGGGCATGACAGGTTGGTTTTGTATGGGCTTGGGCTGGTGGCCATCCTTGTTTCCACCTCGACCGCGCTTGTTGGGTCGCTGGCTGCGTTTAGCTCTGCGACGTTTCTGGGCCTGCTCGCGGCCAGTTTAGGTCGTTACGCTGTGCCTGACAGCCGGCACGCAATCCTGATCTCGGTTGCCAGCCTTATCGGGGCCATCATACTGGTGCTTGGCCAAGCTGTTTTTGAGCGCCTTCTCGGCCTGCAGTCGGCGCTGTCCATTGTTGTAAATTCGCTGGGGGGCTTTTGTTCCTGGCATTGGTAATTCGGAGTCGTTCTTGATGATCGAGGTGGAAAACCTGACGGTTGAACGTGGTGGTGTTGAGGTTCTAAGCGGTATCAATTTGTCGGTCCCCAAAGGCAACCTGACCGCGATTATCGGGCCGAACGGTGCCGGGAAATCCACGCTATTGTATTGCATCGCCGGTCTGCTGCGCCCGCAAAGCGGTGTGGTGCGGGTAAATGGCGAAAACATCCATCAGATGGCCGAGCAGGCCCGCGCCTTGTGTTTATCCTTGCTGACCCAAAGCACAAGCGTTGTCCCAAGGTTAACGGTCCGCGATCTGGTGGGGTTTGGCCCTTGGCCGCATCATCGTGGACGGCCAACCGCCAAGGATCTGGACATTGTTTCGGACGCGCTGGACCGCTTTGGCCTGTCACACTTGGCGGAACAAGAGGTCGCCTGTTTGTCCGGGGGGCAAAAACAGCGCGCCTATATCGCCATGACCTATGCGCAATCGACGCCCTGGATGCTGCTGGACGAGCCGCTCTCGGCGCTCGATCCTAAGTTCAGCCGCGATATTATGGACCGGCTGGTACAGGTGGTCTCGGATCCTGAGACCCCAAGAAATGTTGCGCTTGTGCTGCATGACCTGCAAACCGCAGCGCGTGACGCAACTTGGGTTATTTGCATGAAAGACGGGCGTGTCCTTAGCCATGGGGCCAAGGACCGGGTGCTGAGCAGCGAAAGCCTTAGCGCGCTTTATGACACCAAGCTGACCCTGACCCAGGCAGAGGGGCAATCGGTGGTTCTGGCGGGATAGCGGGCCAAGAGGGATGACTTTCTATATACGCTCTTGTGGAGTGTAATGTTATTACATATATTCTGGCTTTATGATTGAATGAGGCAGGTGAAAATAGGTCAGAACGCAAAACGGGTTTACCGCAGGCCTGGACGACCCCGACCCGATCCATACCGTGCCGACCCTGCTGCGCGGTACGCTTTGGCCAGCGGAACTGCACGCGAAGTTTCTGCACCGCTCACCGCCGATAGAAGGCAGGGGCGAAGCGCGGCTGGTGCTGGTTCTTAATCCCATGACACAGCCCAAGGAAGAGATCTGATGTCCCGAAACAGGGGCCGTACCAGCCTGAAATGCAAACGGCGGTCGGCTGATCCGATGCGCGATTATGACCGTCTCCCGGCGGAGTTGCGCGGCTGGCTGGCCTCTGCCGTTTTGCCCTGGCGCCCGCAATCGGTCCGCCGGGCCTATGACCGCGCTGTGGCGCGCACACAAAATCCGGCGCAGGCTCTGCGGGAGTTGGACCGGCTGCAGGCGCAGCTTGTGGCGCGGGATGCCGGAAAGATCTGGGGGATGGCGCATCCTGTGGCAATGGATCTGGAACGCGCAGTGGGATGATCGTCATTGGCGATCACACATGCGCATGACCAAATTTACCTAAGTGCTAAGTGCCGCGCGAATTTGCTAAGTTCCTCCCGCTGGTGCGCCATGATATTGAGGCTTTGTTGACCCGCTTGCGTGAGGCATAGACTTTTACGTTTGTCGTCGCCTCGCGCATGGGGGTATTCATCGCACAAGGCTGTCCTCGGGACTGTTGCATAAGACGTAACCATAGGTCCCAAATACCGGGCAAATAGAGGATCTGGAGATGAGTAGCTATCCCGTTGATATGACCATCAAGCCCGAGGTGGAGGCATTCTTTGACCCTGCCACCAACACGATCAGCTACATCGTCAAGGATCCAAACTCGGATGCCTGCGCCATCATCGACAGTGTGATGGATATCGACTATGCCGCTGGGCGCATCACCTATGATCATGCAGATGAACTGATCCGCCGGGTGCAGGCGCGTGGCTTGAATTTGGAATGGATCATTGAAACCCATGTCCATGCGGATCACCTGTCCGCTGCGCCATACATTCAGGATAAGCTTGGCGGCAAGATTGGCATCGGCTCAAAAATCCAGATGGTGCAGGACACGTTCGGCAAAATCTTCAACGAGGGCACGGAATTTCAGCGTGACGGCAGCCAGTTCGATGCCCTGTTCGAGGATGGCGATACCTATATGGTCGGCACGATGCCAGCATTTGCGATCTACACCCCGGGTCATACACCGGCCTGCATGACCCATGTCATGGGCAATGCGGCCTTTGTTGGGGACACATTGTTCATGCCCGATGGCGGCTCGGCCCGGGCGGATTTCCCTGGGGGGGATGCTGGCACGCTCTATGACAGTATTCAGAGGGTGCTGGAGCTGCCGGATCAGATGCGTTTGTTCATGTGCCATGATTATGGCCCGAACGGTCGCGATATCGCCTGGGAAACGACGGTGGGCGAGGAAACAGCTCATAACATCCATGTTGGGAGCGGCAAAACGCGTGAGGAGTTTATCAAGTTTCGCACGGAACGCGATGCAACATTGGCAATGCCGAAGCTGATCATACCCTCGTTGCAAGTGAATATGCGCGCCGGTGCCGTGCCCAAGGACAAGGATGGCCGTCCGATGCTGAAAGTGCCGGTAAACGGGTTGTAAGGGCAGGGGATGGAATTACGATATTTGACTGAGCAACTGGCCGTCAGTGGCCAGATCACACCCGAAGATGTTCCGGCATTGGCAGCACAAGGCATCCGAACGCTGATCTGCAATCGCCCGGATAACGAGGCGCCGGATCAACCCGCCTTTGCCCTGATTGCAGCGGAAGCTGCCAAGGCTGGGGCTGTTGCGCATTATTTGCCCGTGACCTCGGGCGCTGATCTGCCGGATCAGGTTCAGGCATTTGCGGATATTCTGGAAAACGCGCCCGGCCCCGTGCTTGCTTATTGCCGCAGTGGGGCGCGCAGCACTGCATTGTGGCAGATGTCTCAGGACTTGCCGGGCCGCGTGGCTGGTTAAGCCATGCGCGGCTCTCTCAGCAGTTTGCAGCGGTTTCTGCCGATCCTTGACTGGGGGCGGCGCTATGATCGCACCGCATTGTCGGGCGATCTTATCGCGGCGGTGATCGTCACCATCATGCTGATCCCGCAATCGCTGGCTTATGCGATGTTGGCGGGTCTGCCGCCCGAGGCTGGGATCTACGCCTCTATTCTGCCGATCATGCTTTATGCGCTCTTTGGTACCAGCCGGGCGCTGGCGGTGGGGCCGGTGGCTGTGGTGTCGCTGATGACGGCGGCGGCAATCGGTGAAGTCGCGGCGGCTGGGACTGCGGGGTATGCTGCAGCAGCGCTGACGCTGGCGGCGATGTCCGGCGGGATGCTGTTGTTTCTGGGGGTTTTTCGGCTGGGTTTTCTGGCCAACTACCTGTCGCATCCGGTCATTGCGGGTTTTATCACAGCCTCGGGCATGCTGATCGCGGTCAGTCAGCTTAAGGGGATCCTCGGCATCCGGGCCGAGGGCCACACGATGGTGGATATGGTCCGGTCGCTGCTGGCGCATCTGCCGGAAGTCAATTTGCCAACCCTGATCATTGGCGTGCTGGCCACGGCATTTCTTGTTTGGGTCCGCAAGGGGATGAAACCGCTGTTGCTGCGACTTGGGCTTGGCCCGCGGGGCGCGGATGTCGGGACCAAGGCGGGGCCGGTGGCCGCTGTGGTGGTCTCGACGCTGGCGGTTTGGATCTTGGGGTTGGAGGCAAAGGGCGTTGCCATTGTCGGTGAGGTGCCGCAAAGCCTGCCGCCGCTGACCTGGCCGCCATCTCATTGGGATCTGATCGAGGCACTGTTCCTGCCCGCACTTCTGATTTCGGTCATCGGTTTTGTGGAATCGGTTTCTGTTGCGCAGACTCTGGCGGCGAAGAAACGGCAGCGGATCGATCCGGATCAGGAACTGATCGGGCTGGGCGCTGCGAATATAGGGGCAGCCCTGACTGGGGGATACCCCGTGACCGGTGGGTTTGCCCGCTCGGTCGTGAACTATGACGCTGGTGCTGAGACACCTGCAGCGGGGGCGTTCACTGCGGTCGGGCTGGCGATTGCAGCGGTCGCATTGACGCCGCTGATCCATGATCTGCCAAAGGCGACACTGTCTGCGACGATCATTGTTGCGGTGCTCTCGCTGGTGGACTTTTCCATTCTACGCCGGGCCTGGGCCTATTCCCGCGCTGATTTTGCGGCGGTCCTGGCGACGATTCTGCTGACCCTGATTTTTGGTGTCGAGGCTGGTATATCGGCCGGTGTGACCCTGTCGATCGGTTTGCATCTGCACAAGACCTCCCGCCCGCATGTGGCCGAGGTGGGGCTGGTGCCCGGCACGCAGCATTTTCGCAATATAGACCGGCACAAAGTGCTGATTGATCCCAGGCTCCTGACCATCCGTATCGACGAAAGCCTGTATTTTGCCAATGCGCGGTTTCTGGAAGACACGATCTATGCGCGCGTGGTCGAGGATTGCCCGATATGCAATGTCGTTTTGATGTGCTCTGCGGTGAATGAGATCGATCTGTCGGCATTGGAATCGCTTGAGGCAATCAATGAGCGGCTGCAGGAGGTGAAGGTTCAGTTGCACCTTTCGGAGGTTAAGGGGCCGGTGATGGACCGGCTTGAGGCGACGCATTTTCTAAGGGATCTGACTGGGCGCGTGTTCCTGTCTCAATACGATGCCTTTCAGGCCCTCAGTGATGAGGCTGCGATACGACCGGTTGATGATCCTCTGCCCTTAACCGAGCACAGCACTGTGTAGGGTGGGTTTAAACCCACCCTACCGCTCAGGTCGTGAGGCTGCCGCCCAGATTGCCGTGGATCAGGTGTCGCAGCCCAATGGCTGTTCCGAGAAAGATCGCCACAAACACGACCGGGGCGCTGTAAGCCATCACCGAAAATGCCGAAAGGCCCTGACCGATGGTACAGCCCATGGCCGTTACGGCCCCGGTGCCCATCAAAAACGCGCCCAGCAATTGCCTGCGCAATTCGCGCGCATCTTCGCACGCCTCCCACCGGAATTGTCCCTTGGCCAGTGTGGCCAGAGCCGCCCCCAGAACGACACCTGTAACGGACCCCACCCCGAAATCCAGCCGGTTTCCCGATGCGGTCATCAGATAAAGCAGAGATTCGCCCAGTGGTGCAGCATAGCTGTGGGCGGATACGGGTTCCGCGTCAAAGCCGTTATCGGCGATCCATTGCGTTCCGGCCCAGGCGGAAATTGCCGTCAGTCCGACCAGAATGCTCCAGAATATCGCGCCAGGATTTTGACGCAGGCCCCGACCGGCCAGCATGGCCGCAGCGATCACCAGGCCGGTTCCAATGCCAATAGCGGTGACGGAGCCGTCGGTGATCTGTGCGGCCAGATGCACCAGCCCCGGCACCTGGTCTGCGGATGCGGAAGGAAACAGCCAGACCCGCAGCATCGCCGTTGGCCCGGAAAGCGCCATATAGGCTGACACCGCCATAACCAACGCCACAACCAGCGCCTTCATATCGCCGCCACCCGCCCGGGCCAGCGCGCCATAGCCACAGGTTCCGGCCAGTGCCATGCCATAGCCAAACATCAGCCCGCCTGTAATGGCTGCAAGCGGATTGAAGGCTTGTGCGAGATAGATTGTCTCTTCGACGCGCAACCATCCCGCGCCGATCAAAGCGAAACTGCCAGTCATGGCCACACCGATGGCAAGACCCCACATTCGCATCCGCGTGTTGTTTTGTGCATAGAGGCTGTCTTCGATGGCACCCAACGTACAAAACCGCCCAAGCCGGGCTGCCAGCCCCAAAGCGATGCCGCCGCCTAGGCCGATCAGCGCTGCAAGCTGGCCGTCGCTTAAAAAGTCCATCATGCCTCCCTGCGGATCAACCGAAAGGGCATCAGGTGTCAGCAGGCTCGTCCGCGCAGAACATATCGTAGATGATCTCGATGATGCGGCGCGGACGGTCGTCGGTCAGGCTGTAGAAGATGGTCTTGCCCACGCGGCGAGATTTCACCAACCCCTGCAGCCGCAGGCGGGCCAGTTGTTGCGAGACTGCGGCCTGCCGGGCCGACAGAAACCGCTCCATCTCGGTGACGGATTTCTCACCGGTCAGCAGATAGCATAGGATCAGCAGCCGGCTTTCCTGGCCCAGGGCCTTCAGGAACTCCGCCGCCATGGTGGCATTGGAGACGATCTTCTCAAGTTCGTCTTGGGTGATATCCTCGGACAGGACCGGTAGCGCCATGGGTTTTCCTTCTTTGTGGCCAGCGATCCGGCCTCATCCGCCTCAGGTCTCGCGTTTCTGCCAGGGCAGGTCGCCTGCAGGCAGGTCACGCAGCATCTGGCCGAGCAATCCCCAGAAAAAATCTTCGCCCGGATACCCTTCGATCCGGCCGATTTCTTCACCTTCATGCACCAGAACGAATGTCGGCGTGAAGCGTACCGGCTTGACCCGTTTCAGGTCGTCCGGACGGTCGTCGCGGATATTCAGGCGACGCAATGGGGCAAGCTTGCCTTCGGCGGTCTTGGGATAGACGGGACCGATCTCTTCGTTCCAGCGGGCGCACCAGTGGCATCCGGTTTCCTCAAACATCAGCAGCTCCGCGGCACGCAGCGGAGTGGCCAGTGTCAAAACCAAAGCTGTTATCACAGCAAAAACGCGCATCTGCCAGCCTCCGACCGTCATTTTGTTTGACGCAATCCTGTCACACAATCTAATAAGAATATGTTCATTAATCAAGCGAGGGCAGGGTTCCGGTGTTTGATATTTCTTTTGGCTATGCGTTTTTTGTCGGACTGCTGTCGTTCCTGTCGCCCTGCATTCTGCCCATGGTGCCGTTTTACCTGGCCTATATGGCGGGGGTGTCGATCAATGAATTGAATGATGATGCCCCGCTGCCGCCGGGAACGCAGCGCCGGGCGATCCTGACGGCGGTTTTCTTCGCGGCAGGGGTGACCACGACCTTTATGGGCATGGGCGCGACCGCGACAGTTTTTGGCCAGTTGGTCCGTGAGTGGTTCGATGTCCTGAAATACGCTGCCGCCGCGATCATCGGTCTGATGGGGCTGCACTTTCTGGGTGTGATCCGCATCGGCATTCTGAACCGGCAGGTCGGCGGTGCATCTGCTGCGCAAGCCGACTGGACGCTGTTTGGGGCTTATGTCATCGGGCTGGCCTTTGCCTTTGGTTGGACGTCCTGCGCCGGACCGGCACTGGCAGCGATCCTGTCGATTGCCTCCGCAGAGGCTTCAGCGATGAAGGGCGCGCTGCTGCTGGCGACATTCGGTATCGGTATGACGCTGCCTTTCGTGTTGGCCGCGATTTTTGTCGGGCCTTTCCTGCGCTGGTCCAAAGGGTTCCGCAAGCATTTGGGCGCGGTGGAAAAGGTGATGGGGGCGCTGCTGATCATCTTTGCCCTGTTGATTGCGACCGACAGTATCAATCACATCGCTCAGTTCCTGCTACGTATCGCGCCAGATATTGGCGTTCTGAAATAGTGCGCCAGAGGCGCCTTTGTCATCGCCGGAAACCGGCCCTTGAAACGGAGGAATGATATGCGTTTTATCCCCTTCTTGACTGCTTTGATCCTGGCCGCTGGGTCCGTCTTTGCCGCCGATCTTGGCGATGATGGCCTGCACAAGGCAGAATGGATGCAGGATACCTTCAAGGACCTGCGCGAAGATCTTGAGGAAGCCAACGCCGCAGGCAAGCGTCTGGCGGTGATCATCGAACAGCGTGGCTGCATCTATTGCGACAAGATGCATGAAGGGGTGTTCCCGAACGAAGCGATCGACACGCTGCTGAATGAGAAGTTCTTTGTTGTGCAAATCAACATGTTCGGGGATGTCGAAGTGACCGATTTCGACGGCGAGACGCTGACCGAGAAAGCCTTGGTTCGCAAATGGGGCGTCCTGTTCACACCGGCCATGCTGTTCTTCCCTGAAGAAGTGCCCGAGGACATGTCAGCGGGCCGGGCTGCGGTGACCAAGATGCCCGGTGCATTTGGCAAGGAAACCACCCGCAACATGCTGACCTGGGTGCTGGAAAAGGGCTATGAGGGTGATGAGAGTTTTCAGAAATACCATGCCCGAAACCTGACAGTCGGCCAGGATTAGAAGCAGGGCGGGCAGAGCGTTCGGATAATCAGCGGCTGGGGCGGTCCCATAGCGTAATGGACGGCTTTAGATAAACAAATTCGCCGATGATAATTTGTTGTGGACAGTGCGACGGTTCTCACCTTAAACTTTCGTACGATAAGAGCCAAGTCTCGGGAGGACTGCATGAGACACAGCCCAGCCGCTCTGGTGTTGTTTATGACATTGGCCGCACCGGCTTTTGCGGACACGACCTTGCCAAATAACGTAACCTATGAGGATGGCGTCGTTGCGCAGTCGCTGACCGGTACGCCGGGTGACGCAACCAACGGAAGCGCGATCTTCAACAAGGGTGCTGGCAACTGCATCGCTTGCCATCAGGTTTCGGCCCTGTCCGATCTGCCCTTCCAGGGCGAAGTGGGACCGACGCTTGATGGCGCTGCAGATCGCTGGACCGAGGCAGAGCTGCGCGGGATCGTGGCCAATGCCAAGATGATGTTTGATGGTACTATGATGCCATCTTTCTACAAAACCGAAGGCTTTATCCGTCCTGGCGATGCCTATACCGGCAAGGCGCCGGAAGCGCCGCTTGAGCCGCTTCTGTCTGCGCAGGAGATCGAGGATGTGGTCGCCTTCCTGATGACCCTGAAAGAGGAATGAAACAGATGGAGCTTTCACGACGCTAGATCATGCTTATCGGCAGTGGAGCCGTTCTGGCCGCGGGTTTGACCCCGTTGGCTGTGCTGGCCAAACCCCTGCCTGAAGCAATGGAAGAGTTCACCGGTGGTGCGGATGTTGCCGATGGCGATATCGATCTGACCACGCCGGAGATCGCTGAGAACGGCAACACCGTCCCGGTCGAGGTTTCGGCCCCAGGTGCGAAAATGGTCGCCATCTTTGCCGAAGGTAACCCCGAGGCAGATGTTGTGATCTTCAAATTCGGCGCACTGGCCGGATCGCAATCCGCCTCGACCCGGATTCGTCTGGCCAAAACCCAGAACGTGATCGCGGTGGCACAGATGGAGGACGGTTCGTTCCGCCGGACGGCCAATGAGGTCAAAGTTACCATTGGCGGCTGCGGCGGCTGAGGACAGGAGAGAGAACATGGCAGACGGTGTAAAACCCTGCGTCAAAGCCCCGAAATCCGCAGCCGCGGGTGAGGTGGTCACCATCAAGACCCTGATCAGCCACAAGATGGAATCTGGTCAGCGCAAGGACAAAGAGGGAAATATCATCCCGCGGTCGATCATCAACCGGTTCACCTGCGAGTTTAACGGCGAAATGATCATCGACGTGGATATGAAGCCCGCGATATCCACCAACCCGTATTTCCAGTTTGATGCAAAAGTGCCCGAAAGCGGCAGCTTCAAGCTCACCTGGTACGATGATGACGGGGCCGTCTACGAAGACGAGAAAAACGTAAAAGTCGCCTGACCGGGACCACTGGGAGGAATATAATGAGCAAGCCGATCCTGATCGCAGCGCTCGCCGCTTTGGCCTTTCCGGCCTTCGCGGATGAGGATGCTGAACTGGTGATCAACGAAGAGATCAAGCTAGTCACAAAAACCGATGCCCCGGCGCATCTTGAAAACCTCGACACCATCTATTCCGGCTGGCTGTTCCGTTCTTCGGAAACTCAGGCGCTGCAAATGGATGATTTCGATAACCCGGCGATGATCTTTGTCGACCAGGCGATTGATCTGTTTTCCGAGGTGGATGGCGCAGCCGGTAAATCCTGTGCCGATTGCCATCAGGAGCCTGAAAGCTTCACCGGTCTGCGGACCAAGATGCCTAAGGTGAACGAGGACGGCGTGTTGTGGTCGATGGAAGACTACGTCAACAACTGCCGGACCGAGCGTATGGAGGCCGATGCCTGGAAATGGTCTGGGGCTGACATGCAGGGCATGGTTGCCCTGATCGCGCATCAGTCCCGCGATATGCCGATGGATGTAGATATTGACGGTCCCGCTCAGTCTTACTGGGAAAAGGGCAAGGAGATGTACTACACCCGTTACGGCCAGTTGGAATTGTCTTGTGCCAATTGCCACGAGGACAATTACGGCAACATGATCCGCGCCGACCATCTGAGCCAGGGTCAGACCAATGGGTTTCCAACCTATCGTCTGAAACAGGCCAAGTTGATCTCGCAGCATAACCGGTTCCGTGGCTGTATTCGCGACACGCGGGCCCACACATTTGCCGAAGGCTCGGACGAGTTCCGCGCGCTTGAGCTTTATGTTGCTTCCCGCGGCAACGGGCTGTCGGTCGAAACTCCGGCCGTGCGCCAGTAAATATTTGCCGGGGTCCTTCGGGGCCTCGGCATCCCGCCGGCCATCTTTCTGTCGGAAGGCACTGGTCCCTGTTTTGGGGAAGGGTGTCCCGCCGCGGGACATACGGAACCCCATTAAAAACAGCAACAGGCAAAGGCACTTGCTATGCAGAAAATTGTAGGCAGGTGCAGAACGATGTAGGAACGCGTGTTTCCGATAGGCACAAAACTGACACAACAGGATCGTGCTTTGTTCCTCTGTTGAAGTCGCGGGAACCGGCACCGGGCAAAGAAAAAGCCGCCAGTAGAGTTGCACCTCTAGCTGACGGCAATGAAAAGTCTATCGAACCCAATAAATACCAAGCATGCCACCGTTTCGCAAGCTTTGCGGGAGGTGTTTCGACATGAGCATCACCGCCACACATCAGGGTTTACCTTCACACATAGTCGAAGCCCTATTAGGTGAGTTGCTCACCTTCACCAGCAGTCCACGAAAGAGGAAAGAAGCATGATCACTCAAGAAGACGACGTGGCCGCCCGCCGTGCAGGCCTAGAAGCGCAGGCGCAGTTTCGAAAGTTCATGTTCAAATTTGGTGTGATGCCGTGCGTAGGGCTTGCAGGTCTTGGCTTCCTTATGGGACTGGTTGGCGCGAATGACTATTCTGGCTGGCCCGGCGTGTTCATGATCGCTCTTGGCGTCATTTTTGGCGGGATCGCCGGGCTAATCTGCCTGACAGCTCGCACAGGACGGCCTGCCATCCAGCGTCGCCACAAGGGCGGTGCGCAGGTCAGCCGCATGGGCGCTCCAATGGAAGCCGAAGGGGTTCCGCTTGGCAACGTCCGAATGCCCGAGCATTTGGAATCGTTGCATATGCTGATTGAAGGAGCCACTGGAACGGGCAAGACCCAGCTTCTCAAGAACATTGTCGCGCAAGCGCTAATAACCGACTTCCCGAACTCCGCTGTCATGTTCAAGAGATGGCTTACGGCTGAGAGCGAAACAATACACTAGCGCCGGATCGGCCATTTGGACAACATACAGAGAAGGTCTTCAGTTAGCCCAAACTGACTGATGCTGAATTTTGTACGAATGGGAGCTGTCGGGAAGAGTTTTCGATGCAACTTTACTCACATGGTGTGGTGATCGTCGTCATCATGGTCGCCGTGTCTGTGGTCTTCCGCATCATCATCGAAGAACGAACCCCCGCTATGGGATGACGACGGTGAGGACTCAGCGTCCGTAGAAGGCTCCGAGATTCCCTCCAAGCCCGAGTCACTGTCGCTTGGTTCGGTATCTGATAGCGATCCAGACAGATCGCCGAGCGAGTTGAGCATTTCCATCACGCACTGCCCTGCTAAATCCACTGCGTCATCACCCATGGTACGAGGGTCGAGATCATAACTGGCAAGGCAACCACCGTTGATAGCCTCGGCCAGGAGCTCTCCTGCATCTTCGTAGCTTAGCCCAACACTTCTGGCGTAGTCTCCAACGACGTTACCCACGGCATTGTTGTACTCGTCCCTCAAAGAGTCCGTCATCTCAAAATCTTCGGAAGTAAGCTCCTTTGCCCATCCAAAAAATTCCGCTACGCGATTTCCGAAGTTGAAGGTAAGTTCGAAGCTTGCATGAGCGTGAACGAAAGAATTGTAGTCAACTTCTAACCGATCCTGGCTTGGATCTTCGTTTACAAAGTCGCGGGTGTCGATGTCGTACTTCTCTGCGAATTCTTCGGCCCTATTTTCGAACACATTCAGTACATCCGCGAATAATCCCTTAGCAGCATCGTAGATATCATCAACAAATTGCATTTGCTGAGCCCCGGAGCATGATTATAGCAATACTTATTATGACGACGCACATTAGAAAGCCGTCAAACTTTCGATTCGGAACACTGTTCTTCAGTATGTGCCTGATGAAAAGAAGCAGAAAGCCAGAGAGCCATATGAGAAAGCTGACTATCGACAAAAAATCGTTGAGGCTACCGCACCTGAAAGCCCAATACAGCGAAATAATTTGAACGAACGAGATGGAAACAAGAAGGGCTATATATGCGTTAGCGGGGGAGTCGAAGGAATCATATTCGATGCCCCAAGTTGCGAGATACACCGGAATCGCACCTATTAAGGAAATAACCCACAGCGCAAGAATCTTTCTTCTCACGATCAAGTAAGATCGTGCACGTTTCGAGGATCGTGTCCGAAGCTCTGCTAGCTTGGAATTGAGTGTTTTTCGATGAACATCGCTTACGGTCATGATCACATTTCTTTAGATAACACTTTCTGTTATTGGTTTCTTTTGACGGCGTACCGCTGACTGATAGAAACCTAAATCGCACCTTAGTACCACCGCAGAGAATGGCGGAAAAGTCCTCATCTTGATCCTCTACAGGTTTATGATGCAGCAGCAGGTGTACGTATAAAACCCGGCATTTGAGACTTGTCCCGTACATGGGGTTGACCGTGCTGATGGGGTACGCAAGCCTCGTCGCAAGCCCTATAGTCGTGACGAGACGACTCGAGGTTTTTGGCTTTTCTTGAGCGTTGCTTGGCTTTTATGTTCAGCTGACCGGACAGATGTTTTAGGGCGGCGCGGGTCACTTCGCGCCGCCCTGGCTTGTCCTAAAAGCGGCTCTATCCGGTGACGGCGGTGATCGCCTTTCTTAGCGCGACATCCCTTGGATCGAGATCAACGCCCAGACCGATCCGATTGGTGACGTAGCCATAGCCCAGACCGATTTCAGGATCTGCATATCCAAGCGCACCACCAGCCCCGGGCGTGCCAAATGCGCCTTTGTGGCCGAATCTGAAGTCATCAAACGGTTTCATGAAGCCAAGCAGATATCTTGCGTCGCCTCTTAGCACCTCGTCAAAGAACCCGCGCGATGGCGGCACCGAGGGCGCTGTCAGTTCCGCAAGAGTTTCCTGTTTCAGCCCAAGTGTTGTCCCACCGGTTGCAAATTCGCCATACGCCTTTGCGATGGCACGCGCCGTGCCGACGCCGCTGCCGGATGGAACCTCTATCTCTCGGGCGTAGATGTGGTCCTTGTCCATAACGACGCCAGTCCCTGGGTTGACGAGGCTGGCCCGAAATGCGGCTGACCAGGGGTTCATCATCGCCAACACCATTGGCAGCGGGTAGCCGAAAATCGACTTGATGAGTCCTTCCATCTTAAGCGGTGCTAGACGGGTGTTGGGAATGCTTGCGGGCAGGCCGATATAGAACTCCACATCCAACGGGCCTGCGATCTCTTCGGCGAAGAACTGACCCAGGCTGCGGTGCGACGGGTCAACACGACGCAATATCTCTGCTGCGTAAAAGCCCAGAGAAAGCACATGATAAGCATTTCGGGTGCCAGCTGGCCATTGCGGCTTTTCCCGTGCCATGATTGCGGCCAGCCGATCCGGATCGGCGATTGTCTGACGATCAACCTTTTCGTGAAACGCATGCAGGCCCGCCTGATGTGACAGCACCTGACACACTGTGATCGCGTCTTTGCCATTCTGCGCAAATTCGGGCCAATAATCGGCGACCGGGGCTTCGTAATCAAGCCAGCCGCGGGAATGCGCAATGGCCAGGGTCATTGCCGCCATTCCTTTGGTTACGGAAAAGACGATGACCATCGTGTCTTCTTCCCATGGGGTGCCTTGTTCCGCGTCACGGATACCCCCCCAAAGGTCAACGACTTTCTGACCTTGAAGATATACGCTGCAGGCTCCGCCCAATTCGCCCCTGTTCAGCAGGTTTTCTTCAAACGCGGTTCTGACCGGCATGAACTCGGGGGCTGTGTAGCCCTGGACGACCGGCTTTGACGAGATTTCCATCAACCAAACCTCAGTTAAAGCGTTTCGGGATAAACCTGAGACAAAGGATTATCCCGAAACGCGGTGAAAAGCCTATATGGCGTACGCGTTTCGATTTTATGTAATGTCTCAAGATAAACTCGAAACGCTTTAGTGTCATGATACAGCATCTTAATCCGATGAAGTGTCTGTGCATTGAGATGGCTCAAACGATAGCGGCGTTTCTGAAAGGCTGTCGATGGTAGGAGCGCACCCTAGCCGCGTGCGCGAAGGTTCAGCATGGGACAAATCAGGGATCGGATTATCGCGTAAGCAAGCCGATCAGAACGCTCCGGCCCAGTAAGGTACGAGCAGCTGGGCTGTATTTGAACATGCTCGTTTCTGCCGGGGTCAGCGGCATTGCAGTGGTCATCCGTTTGATTGGCAGATTTCCCGATAGGTTTGCCCGTTATGTGGTAGACCTTGGCCAATGTGTCATGCGAATAACCTGAAACATCCAACGCTGCCTGATATCTCAGGTATGTCGCGAGACGCGATAACTAAACCGGGGGCGCAAATGGCGCAGGGTAACTGGAAGGTCGGGAGCGGCAAGATGGGCTTTATGCGGCCATTGATTGGTCGATGGGTTGCTATTGATCCCGATACGCCGATGGGAAAGGTCCTCTGTGAGCGGGCTTATGAGGAAATCCTGGATGGGAAGTTTATCCGCCTGATTGCCGACTGGGATATAGGCGACGGCAAAAAGACCTATCAGGAGGTGGCGCATTACGGTCTGAACCGCGATGGCACGCCCGCCTTCTGGTCCTTTACCAGCGATGGCGGGACCGCGTATGGCGAGGTCGCCGATGTCTCGGGCATGGATGCCGAGGCGAAGGGATTTCACGCTGAAATGCCATCCGGACTTGCGCGCTTTGGCTTTTGGCCCGATGGGGCGGGGATGGTTTGGGCGGCGGATGCGCAGACGAAAAAGGGCTGGTCTTCGATGATCAGGCATCAGTGCGAGCGGGTTTAGAGGTTTTGCTGCGGTTGGACAGGCCCGGCCAGGATCGGCGATCTTAAAATCAGCTTACCCTTGACTTTCCCCCCTGAACGCCCGACATACGCCCTGCACGTTGATAGGGCTGCCGCGTGAGCAGTCTGCGCCCGAAGAAGAAAAACAAGGTCGCGCTGTCCGTGTATCAGCCAAAAGGGGCAGGTCCCCAAAGGCACACCAGGTTCCTTTTTCACGCGAGGTTCTGACGATCTGACGGTTTGTGCAGCATGGGGTTGCACGGGCGCGTTCATGTCGAACCGGCGCGTGCGGCTTTACCAATCCGCATGTTCTGACCACCACCGGGTCCGCAATGGGCGCCCCGGTTGAAAGGCTTTTGTTTTGACGACGTTCAAAGACCTTGGGCTGCGTGACGCAGTTCTGAAATCCCTTACGGCGCAGGGGTATGATGCGCCGACCCCGATCCAGAAACAGGCGATCCCGCTTGTGCTGGAGGGGCGCGATGTTATGGGTCTGGCACAGACCGGCACCGGTAAGACGGCGGCCTTTGGCCTGCCGCTGGTTCATAACCTTCTGGGCGGGGCGCAAGGTAAGCCGTTGCCTAAAACAGTGCGCTCTTTGATCCTTGCGCCAACGCGTGAGTTGGCAAACCAGATTGCGGAAACGCTGAACAACTTCACCCGGCAGACGCCGCTGAAGGTAACGGTTGTTGTCGGCGGTGCGTCGATCCGCAATCAAATCCGCAAGCTGGACAAGGGCACGGACATTCTGGTGGCCACGCCTGGGCGTTTGCTTGATCTGGTTGATCAGCGCGCGGTCATTCTGGAAACAGCGACGTTTCTGGTTTTGGATGAGGCCGACCAGATGTTGGATATGGGCTTTATCAAGCCGCTGAAACGGATCGCCGGTCTGATCGCCCGTAAACGCCAGACGATGCTGTTTTCGGCCACCATGCCCAAGGCGATGGAGGAACTTTCCACTGCGTATTTGCGTGACCCGGCCAAGATCGAAGTCGCGCCGCAGGGTAAGGCGGCTGACAAGATCACCCAATGCGTGCACTTCTTGGAACAACCAGACAAGACAACTTTCCTGAAAGAGTTGCTGTCCGAGCGCCCCGAGGATTTGTCACTGGTTTTTGCCCGCACCAAGCATGGCGCGGAAAAGCTGATGAAGTCGCTGGTTGCCTCGGGCCTCAAAGCCGCCTCGATCCACGGCAACAAAAGCCAGGGACAGCGGGACCGGGCGATCCGCGATTTCCGTGATGGCAAGGTGCGCGTTCTTGTGGCCACGGATGTTGCGGCACGCGGGATTGATATCCCCGGGGTCAGCCATGTCTATAACTATGATCTACCCGAGGTTACGGCCAACTATGTCCACCGGATCGGTCGAACCGCGCGTGCGGGGGCCGAAGGTGAGGCTGTCGCGTTCTGCGGCGCGCATGAGGTGCTGTTGCTGCGGGATATCGAGCGCCTGATGAAGATCAGCGTGCCGGTTGCTTCGGGCGAGGCACCGGTGCCGCTGAAGCAGAAGAAACCGCGCCGGGGCCGGGGTGGTGGACAAAAGGTTGCGCAGGGGCAGGGCAAGCCTGCTCAGGCAACCACGTCCAAGCCGAAGCGTCGCCGCAATCGCCGCAGATCCGGCGGTGGCGGGCAGCGTCAGGCGGCCTGAGCATTGACAGGGGGCGTTAAACCCTTATAACGCCGCAATCTCTCGCCTCAGCGCGAGGGTTTTGTTGGTGTTGGTGGCCCTCGCAAGGGGATGCCTGTCGGCCCGAAAGGGCAAAGGACAACGCCCTTCATAGCAGGCCCCGGCCTGCGCCTAGAAAGAAGGAGATCAGACGGTGACCAAACGCACCTCTGCCAAGTATAAACTCGACCGCCGGATGGGCGAAAACATCTGGGGTCGTCCGAAATCCCCGGTTAACCGCCGCGAATATGGCCCAGGCCAGCACGGCCAGCGCCGCAAGGGCAAGATGTCCGATTTCGGCCTGCAGCTGCGCGCCAAGCAGAAGCTGAAAGGCTATTATGGCGATCTGACCGAAAAGCAGTTCCGCCGCATTTATGCGGAAGCCGAGCGTGTCAAAGGCGACACCGGTGAAAACCTGATCGGCCTGCTGGAGCGCCGCCTTGACGCTGTTGTCTACCGCGCCAAGTTCGTGCCGACCGTTTTTGCCGCACGCCAGTTCGTGAACCATGGCCATGTCCGCGTGAACGGCCAGAAGGTCAACATCCCCTCCTACCGCGTGAAGGAAGGTGATGTGATCGAGGTTCGTGACCGGTCCAAACAGCTGGCGATCCTGCTGGAGTCGGTTCAGTTGCCAGAGCGTGACGTGCCCGATTATCTGAATGCCGACCATTCCAAGATGACGGCAGAGTTCGTTCGGACCCCAGGTCTGTCCGATGTGCCCTATCCGGTGATGATGGAACCGAACCTGGTCGTCGAATACTACGCTAAGAACTGACTTAGCCACGCTTGTTGCCTTAGTTTGGGCCGCGGTCTTTCGCGGCCCTTTTCTGTTGTGATAGATCTTTCAAGAAAAAGCTAGAGCGCCGTCCTTGAAATCTGAATCGGTGGGATTCCCACGATGCGGATTTTGTGATTCACTATATTTGGAGGTGGAACATGGGCAAATCGCTATCACTGGATATTCGGGAGC
>NZ_JBTLNE010000058.1:0-23750 GCF_054457435.1 Halovulum sp. GXIMD14793
TTTGATCATCCCAATGATTTGGACTTCCGTGAAACGGCTCTTTCGCATTCGTTTGCTCCTTCAAAAGGTTGAGCAAACTCTACATCAGAACGAGGGAAGTTTCGGGGGGCAGGTCACCATCTACGCCTCGAGGTGCTGAAAGATCATGGGTATGTTGAGACGCAATGCTTGATTTCGACCGACGATGAAGCCTTCACGTACAACAAGCGGATCAACCGTCTTGCGACCATTCAGGAGCATAAGATGATCTTGCGGGCCCTGTCCTTGGGCGTCCCCGAGGAGCGCCTAGCCAGTGCCCTGAATGTGAACATCAAGACGATCAAGGAGAAGCGCCGCCTGCTCGACGGTATCTGCGACGAGGCTGCTGAGCTCTTGAAAGACAAACAAGTTGCCCTGACCAGCTTTCAAATTCTCAAGAAGATGAAACCCATGCGCCAGATCGAAGCGGCGCAGCTTATGGTCGCCATGAATAAATTTACGATCAATTACGCCCGGTCTCTTTTGGCAGCGACAGCGGAAAACATGTTGGTATCCGCTGCCACGCCGAAGAAGATCAAAGGGATTTCGCGTGAACAGCTTGAATTAATGGAACGCGAGTCCGCCAACCTGGAACGAGAGGTTCGGCTCGTCGAAGACAGTTACGGTGCGGACCATCTCGATCTCGTTCTGGCACGCGGATACATATCAAAGCTGATGAGCAGTGATCGGGTCGCGCGATATCTGTCTCTGCATCATGAAGAGTTCATGCCTGCATTCGAAAAGATCACTGAAACGGAGGCCTTCGCATCCTGACGGCCTTATTGGGCCATGTCGATTTGGGGACCCGGACCCATGAAGCGCGGGGACCGCAGGAGACGCCGCTCTGCGGGGCGGATCAAGTGCGGTGATGGGGATGGCGGCGGACCCGTCGGAGCCCATCACGTCGGGCCACATGCCCGGCCAATTCTGTTCCAACCCGTCTGCGCGTGCTCATCATTTTGCGAGTACGCGCAGACAACCCCTGGCAGAAACCATGTGTCGTAACAAACCGTGAACGTCGCTGAACGGGTGTTATGTTAAAGCGTTTCGAGTTTACCTTGAGACATCACATAAAATCGAAACGCGTACACCATATAGGCTTATCACTGCGTTTCGGGGTAATCCTTTGTCTCAGGTTTATCCCGAAACGCTTTAACCGCCTTCTACTTGAGTCCTGTGGCCGTGGCAGGCTTCGGTCGTGTAGAAATATCTTACCGCAAAGTGGGCACATCGCTAAGGTGCAGACTGCGAATCAACCGGAAGGAAAATCACATCGCAGACTTTGAAAAAGAATATGCATTTGCAGGCGACATGAACGCGCAGTTTCGAGTCATCAAAGAAGCGTTCCACAGTGGAGATGAGCAAAAATTCGAACGGGCGCTTCGAACTGTGATTGACGCGAGAGACAACCTTCGCCGTGGAATTCTTGATATGTTAAGAGACGTTGATTGATATCAATCCGCTGCGTTCCATCAGGCAGATAGCGAGTGCTTCAGGGCACCTAGCGCTTGATCGCGGTTGGTGACTTCATGTCAAACAGAACGGCGAGTTGGATCCATAACCGCGGTTTTTATCATGGATAGCCTAACACAAAAAAACCCGCTAAGAGACCCGCATGATGAAATTGCGCAAACATAACACCCCCACTTAGCGCCCGAATTTATAGCGGGCGGCTTCGCGCTGTTCGCCTATGATGATCATCATCTCCGCATCCATCCGTCGCCGCCCGTGTAACCAACGCACGACGGAGAACACACATGACCAACTGGTATACTGCCGATACCCATTTCGGGCATGAGAATGTCATTGGATTCTGCAATCGCCCCTTTCGCAGCGCGGGACAAATGGATGCTATCATGATCGAGAACCTATGGGCAAAGGTGAACCCTGATGATGTGTAGTGGTTCAGATGTGATCTGACAGTTGGCCGTTTTTCTGGCGGCGTCTGTCAGGTGAAGTTCAGTTCACGAACTTTTGTATAGCCTTCCAACACGCCCTCATCTTTGGCAACGCTGTTAGCATACCGACGACGTTCAGGGTACGTGATGCTACTCCGACCCCCAATAGTAGTGACACTGAAATTCGAGACCTGTGGTATGTGCCTTCTGATCCAAAATTGGATTGGTAACCCACAGATCGGTTTAGATGTGTCTCTAAGCCTGTGTATGTGAATTTGTTCAGATCGCCAATGTCAGCTTTCACCAACGCGTGTAGGGCAGTTTGCCGGCACGGCGAAGGTCCGCAATCCGCCATCATTTTGGTTCAACGTCATGCCAGTGCAGGTTCTTGGGCAAGTCTTTAGCCCGAGCGGCCACATCATCGAATTGAACCGGTGCAAAATCCCAAACATCGCCCCCAAGGTTCACGGAGTTTCTTGAGCCAAGCCAATTATTGTGTACATGACCAAACATCTGAAGAGCGCCGCGCCTCGCATGGTTCCATGTGATCAGGGGGTAGTGGCAAAGTGTGTTCGATTGCTTGAGCGGGCCGTCACGCAGTTCAACAAGCGGCGATACCGTGTCCCAAGGCAGGTTTAATGTCAGCTCACGATCATGGTTCCCGACAATCAAGTGCTTTCGAGCGCCAGGCAGTTGATCAAATATCGCCTTAAGGTAGCCAACATCCTTTGACCTAACGCCGAAAGCAAAGTCGCCTACGATCCACAGGTCGTCATCCTCGCAAACTCTATCGCACATGTTTGCGATCAAGACAGCATCCATTTCCTCCACAGAGGAAAAGGGACGATCACAAAATTTCATGACGTTCTCATGACCAAAATGCGTGTCGGCGGTATACCAGATCGTCATTGGATCAGCAGTTGATACTAAGCTTGGAAAGCCCGGAATTCTTCCGGTGCGTAATCAAGAGCAAGCAACTTCAATAAGATCAGATCCAGCGGCAGCTGAGTTTCGGTCCATACTCCATTTTCTGTTTTGACGCTAAGATCATAGCCACCTCGTTTGTTGGAACTGAGCAGTATCTCGCGCCCGTTTAGGAAGTCCCAAAGTCTTAACGGGTTCGGGTAGTCAGCATTCTCTGGGTCCAAATCCATCCCGGAGCACTTTGACAATACTGATGGCAATGCCTCCATCAAAACGTTCCAGTTTCGCTGCCTCTCTTGTGGTTTCAGCGGCTTCGAATCGGGCGAAATGGACCCAGCAGCAACTTTCAGCGCAAATACTGGGGCAAACCTTGTCTCGAAATCGCTTTGAGTCATTGACTTTCCCCTCAGAAACTTGCGCTGAGTACTGGCTTATATGTTTACCAAATTCCGCTGTTTTTTGTTCCTAAAGCCGCCTCAGACGGGCCCTCGACGGAGCTCCAGCAGAGAAGACAGTTAGGCAAACAATTCCCACGATTCATAGTATACTTCATATACAAACCCGTAAAGACCCGAGAAGCCAATTGCATGGAAGAGCGATCGGATAAGTTACTCAGTTCATTTGCATTTGTGGTGCGCCGGCGCCGGACCGAGCTTGGGCTAACTCAAGAGGAACTTGCACACAGGGCTGGTGTTTCGATGCGTTACATCTCTCTTCTAGAGACGCAAAAGCACCAACCGACGCTTGATACGATAAATGGGCTCAGCGAAGGACTCGAGACCTCAATGACTGCGCTTGTCTCCGAGATCGAAGATCTGCTTCGCAAAGACTAGTCCATTGAATTAAAGATACTTTATTCCTTCATCGCAACCAATGAGGTTTGAAGCAGAGGCCATTTCGTGACCCAAATGGCCATGTCGAGTGACGTTTTTCATTCACACTCCACAATCCACCTGTTAACTACACTTGGAATATCCGCATTCAAGGCAAGTCATACACCCCTCGACCATTTGCAGCGCATATTGGCCGCAGTTGGGGCAGGCTTTGCCGCGAGGGCGTTCGCCGACGCGCAGGACTTCGATCTGGGGGTCGGATTTCAGGCCCATGCCTTCGCCTTCCAGAAAACCGGTTTCGATCATGTGGCGCTCTATAACACCGCCGATGGCCGCAAGGATCGACGGGATGTATTTGCCATCCATCCAGGCACCGCCGCGCGGGTCGAATACCGCTTTCAGTTCCTCAACCACAAAGGACACGTCGCCGCCGCGCCGAAAGACGGCTGAGATCATGCGGGTCAGCGCCACGGTCCAGGCGAAATGTTCCATATTCTTGGAATTGATAAACATCTCGAACGGGCGGCGGGTGCCGGCGATAACCACGTCGTTGATGGTGATATAGATCGCGTGCTCGCTTTCGGGCCATTTGATCTTGTAGGTGTTGCCTTCCAGCGTTTCCGGCCGGTCGAGTTTCTCGGCGATATAAATTACCTCGCCATCCTGGACCGGGGCTTCGGTTTCCGCGGCCTCAGAGACACTCAGGACAGAGCCGGTCACGTCATTGGGCCGGTAGGTCGTGCAACCTTTGCAGCCCTGATCCCAGGCGGCCATATAGACCTGCTGGAAATCTTCAAAGCTGATATCGGCGGGGCAGTTGATGGTTTTGGAAATGCTGCTATCCACCCATTTTTGTGCAGCGGCCTGCATGCGTACATGGTCCAGCGGGGCAAGGGTCTGGGCGTTGACGAAATAGTCGGGCAGTTCCGCATCGCCGTGCTTGTCGCGCCAGCCCTGCACGGCGTAATCGACCACCTCTTCCTCGGTCCGCGTACCGTCTTTTTGTAGCACCTTGCGGGTATAGGCATAGGCAAAGACCGGTTCGATGCCCGAAGACACATTGCCCGCATAAAGGCTGATCGTCCCGGTCGGCGCGATAGAGGTGACCAGCGCGTTACGGATGCCATGTTCTGCGACCGCCGCGCGCACATCCTCATCCATCGCCTGCATGGTTTCGGAGGCCAAAAACGCGTCCCGATCAAACAGCGGAAACGCCCCCTTCTCCGCTGCCAGATCAGCCGAGGTCAGATAAGCCGCCCGCGCGATCTGCCGCAACCAATGCTCGGTCAGTTCCGCCGCCTCTTCAGAGCCATAGCGCACCCCGACCATCAGCAACGCATCCGCCAGCCCCGTGACCCCCAGCCCGATCCGCCGCTTCGCCACTGCCTCGGCCTGTTGCTGTGGTAAGGGAAAACGGGACACATCGACGACATTGTCCATCATCCGGACCGCCGTCGCGACCAGCTTTTCCAGTTGTCCTTCATCCAGCGCAGCGTCTTCCGCGAACGCATTGCGAACCAACCGTGCAAGGTTGATGGACCCCAGCAGACAGGCACCATAGGGCGGCAGGGGTTGCTCGCCACATGGATTGGTCGCGCTGATGGTCTCGGCGTAGTGCAGGTTGTTCTTCTGGTTAATGCGGTCGATGAAGATCACACCCGGTTCGGCATAATCATAGGTCGCCCGCATGATCCTGTTCCAGAGGTCGCGCGCCTCCACCGTGCGATAGACCTTTCCGTCAAAGACCAGATCCCAAGGGGCGTCAGCCTTGACCGCCTCCATAAACGAGTCGGTGACCAGCACCGACAGGTTGAACATGCGCAGGCGGGCCGGGTCCTGCTTGGCTGTGATGAAATCCTCGATATCCGGGTGATCGCAGCGCATGGTGGCCATCATCGCGCCGCGCCGCGCGCCCGCCGACATGATGGTGCGGCACATCGCATCCCAGACATCCATGAAACTCAAAGGACCCGATGCATCCGCCCCCACACCCTTCACCGATGCGCCCTTGGGCCGGATGGTGGAAAAATCATAGCCGATGCCGCCGCCCTGCTGCATGGTCAGGGCCGCCTCTTTCAGCGTGTCGAAAATGCCGCCCATATCGTCGGGGATGGTGCCCATAACAAAGCAGTTAAAAAGGGTCACCGCACGTTCGGTGCCCGCACCGGCCAGAATGCGGCCTGCGGGCAAAAAGCGAAAATCTTCCAAGGCCGTGTAGAAGCGGTCTTCCCATATCTTGGGAGCTTCCTCTGCGGCCGCCAACGCACGCGCCACCCGCCGCCAGCTGTCCTCGACGCTTGCATCTATGGCTGCGCCATCGGGTGACTTGAAGCGATACTTCATGTCCCAGATGGTCTCGGCGATGGGGGCTGCGAAACGCGACATCATCTACCTCTGGTGTCTGTCGGACGAGGGTGCCGAAGATATATGACGCAAAGCGGACCGGCAATCCAGCCCGCCAAAAAAACTATAAAAAACCTTCAAGCAAAGATCACCGGACCATCAACGTTGCGGCGCGATATGCCTTTCAGGCCTCCTTTGCGGGGCCGCTCCCCAGTCGCAAGGAAACTATGATGACCAAGCTATATCGCCCCAGCCGCCGCGCGGTGCTGGCCGGTTCTGCCGCGTTTGCCACCTCGCTCGCTATGCCAGGCATCAGCCGTGCCCAATCCCGCCCGGTTTTCACCCACGGCGTCCAATCCGGTGATGTCGACACGCAATCGGGCATGATCTGGACCCGCACCGACCGCCCGGCCCGCGTGATGATGGAGGTGTCCACCAAAGAAAGCTTCGCCGATCCGGTCCGGCTGACCGCTATGAACGCCCTGCCTGAAAGCGACTTTGCCATCAAACGACTGGTTTCCGGCCTGCCCTCGGATCAGGACATCTTCTACCGATTCACCGCTGCTGATCTGTCCGAGATCAACGTGACCTCCGAACCGGTCACAGGTCATTTCCGCACCGCGCCAACCTCGCGCCGATCCGTCCGCTTCGCCTGGTCGGGCGACACCGCAGGTCAGGGTTGGGGCATTGATGACGATGGCATGGCAACCTATGCCACCATGGCCCGGCACAAGCCTGATTTCTTTATCCATTCCGGCGACACGATCTACGCTGACGGCCCGATGCAGGACGAGGTGGAAAAAGACGGCGCAGTCATCTGGAAAAACACCACACTGATCGACGCCAAACGCAAAATGGCCGAGACGCTGCAGGAATACCGCGACCAATGGAAATACAACATGATGGATCGGCATGTTCAGAACATGAACGCAACCGTTCCGACCTTTTTCCAATGGGACGACCACGAGGTGGTGAACAACTGGTCCGATTCAAAGGATATGATGGCGGATGATCGCTATACTGAGAAATCCGTGCATCTGCTGGTCGCCCGCGCCGATGGCGTGATGCATGGCGCCTATGACGAAGCCGAGGCGACCGCCCGCATTCAGGCCTTCGAAACCGCCGGGGCGGATTGCGTCTATGTCCCTGTCCTGCCGGACCTGGAGGCCGTCCGGCGGATCTGTGCTTCCGTCAAGATACCGGTCAATGTGCTGGCGGTCGGGGCAATGGCCCATGTTAGCCGAGACACGATGGCCGCTGCCGGTGTCGCGCGGATTTCAGTCGGGGCCGCCTTGGCACGCACCACCCACAAAGTGCTGATCGAAGTCGGGCAAAAAATGCTGTCAGGTGATTTCAGCAGCCTTGGCGGAATAGATGGCGAGCAAGTTGACGCGCTATTGCTTAAAGGTTCCTGAAAAGAAAAGGGGCAGCCTTGCAAAAGCCGCCCCTTCGATTAAGTCTAATACCGATCAGAAATGGAAAGACATCCGTGCCTGGAAGGTGTGAATATCCGAACTGGCGGCAGGCTCTCCACCCAGTGAATCGAAACTGTTGAAATTGTATTCGCCACCGATGGTCAGGTGATCCGTCACCTGGTAATCTACCCCAGCACCAACCACATAGCCAAACCCGTCCAAGCCATTTGCACCAACAGCCAGGTTCGTATAGGCCGCACCAGCCGTACCATAGGCCAGCCAACGCCCGCCGTCGTAACCGGCTTTCACCTTAAAATGCGCCAACTGGTCAAAACCGACGCCAGGGGCAACGTTAATCGCACCGAAGTTGTAGTCAAGCTCACCGCCGACGACCATCTTACCGAAGTCGCGGTTATACCCAACATGCACGCCGCTAACCGATCCGTCAAAGTTCGCCGGAATGCCCACTACGTCTGCAGACCCATATCCGATCTGTGTCCCCATGTAGAACCCGTTCCAGTCCGCAGCCTGAACAGGTGCGGCAAGCAGCGCCGCTGCAGCAATTGCGTATATCTTTTTCATGTCTCACTCCACTTATTAGCTCATCAGAGCCGATGCTATACTTACATGTCGTTTGAAACCGAAGAGCGGTTCAGCGCCAATTTCATTTTCCTCTAAAATCTAGGGTTTGTTGACGTTCACCGTGTTTGAATGATTGCCGCTGCAATCGAGATGAAGGCTTTGAAGCTCTGGTCTGTCTTGCATGAACGCATCGCTATCCCTCTGTTTTCCTTCAACTTGCCGAAGTGGTTTTCAATTAAAGCGTTTCGAGTTTACCTTGAGACATCACATAAAATCGAAACGCGTACGCCATATAGGCTTATCACCGCGTTTCGGGATAATCCTTTGTCTCAGGTTTATCCCGAAACGCTTTAGGTGCCGCCATTTGTAGGTTTCTTTGTCGAGCGTCGCGGGGAATTTCCGATTGGATTTCGGCGGTATGACTGGGGTGATGTCGCGTTCCAGAAGATCATTTCGCAACCAATCTGCATCAAAAGCCCTGTCCGCCAATAAATGCTCGGCAGATAGATCACGGACCAACGTTTCAGTCTCGCGCAGATCGTGGACCTGTCCGGGCACCAGGCAGAAATCAACGAGGGTGCCGAGTGCGTCTGTCAGAGCCAGTATCTTTGTCGTTATGCCGCCACGAGAGCGCCCGATGGCCTGGCAAAGAGTCCCCCTTTTGCGCCCTGACCCGAGCGGTGGACCTTCACGATCGTGCCGTCAATCATCGCGTATTCCAAGTCTGTGTCTGAAGCTATTGCTTTGAACATGCAGTGAAAAGCATCCGCTTTGACCCACCTGCGGAACCGCTTGAACACGCTGTTCCATTTGCCAAATTCGCCTGGAAGCTCACGCCACTGCGCCCCGGTGCGGACGATCCACAGAACAGCTTCCACAAACAGACGGGGATCACGCCCGGTTTGTCCCGGATCTGACGACTTTCCAAGGCAATACGGTTCAATGATGGCCCATTGCGCATCGGTCAAAACTCTTCGGGTCAAGGCTGCTCTCCTCTGTTTGCAACCTTGAAGCAGAAGTCAGCTGATTTGGGAACCCTGAACGTCAACAGCCTCTAATCAGAAATGGGCAGCACCCGGTTTTTCGGGCAAACGACCTGCGCTTGTCCGAAGGGGGGAATGATTAACCGGGTGCTGCCCGACGTCGACGTCAGGCGGTGTCACTTAAGCGTTTTGTTCAGAAGGGCTACAGGTAACCCTGCATCACCTCGCACAGGTGCGACAAAACGGCGTCTGCGGCAGCAGATCAAGGCGCGCTTCAGAAATGTTCTCGCCGCATCTGACACAATCGCCATAGGTCCCCTCAGCCATACGGACGAGCGCTGCACGGATCATGGCAACTTCTTCCAGACCGGATTGCCCCATGGTTTCCAGCACCTCGTCTTCCTCCCGCTCTGACGCGCGGTCCTCAAAGTCCTTTGGCACGGGTTGGTCCAGGGTATCTTCGATCTCGTGCAAGCGGTTATCCAGATCGGCCAGCCGTTGTTCCAGCTGCGCTTTTCGCTTGGCAATATCGGTCATTTGGTCCTCTCCTGAAGGCGATTGTCACTGATGTCTGCAGTTTTTCACCACCAAACAGGGTTAGCATTGACCCAGCGCAATTCGCATGCGGAAGTTTTGGGGCAGACTGGTACAAAGTCAGGCTTTCAGGAGAACAAGCCATGAGTCTCAAATCCATACTAAGCGTGATACGGCCAGACGAGGACCAGATTACCCTGAACAAGGCAGTCGATCTGGCCCGTGCAGCCAACGCGTATCTGAACATACTGGTCGCCGATGAAATGCCGGTGCCGATGGTGTCCGCCTATGACATGGTCAACACCGATATCTGGGCGCGGCAATCAGATGAGGCACGCACGGCCGTTAAGGACCGGACAGACGCCATTGAAAAGATGCTGGCGCAAGACAACGTGAAAGGCTCCGTGTTTGGAACCGTTGCTCAGGCCGCCAATTTCTCGGACGTGGTGGGGCGTGCGGCGCGGTACAATGATCTGACCTTCATCCTGTCAGGCGAAGACACCGACAAACGGCTGCGCGAGGCGGTCATCGGCGGTGCCCTGTTCGAATCCGGCAGCCCGATCCTGATGTGCAGCAAAGAACAGACCCCAAATCCAGCCCCCAAACGGGTGGTGATCGGCTGGAACGCCACGCCGCAATCAGGGCGCGCCGTGCGCGGAGCCATCGACATCCTGAAATCCGCGCAGGAAGTCACCGCCGTTCTGGTCGATCCCGAGCCCAGCTTTACCGGTCACGGCGAAGAGCCGGGGGCTGACATCGCAGCCCATCTTGGCCATCACGGTATTTCGGCAGAGATCACGCGCCTGCCGTCGCAAGGCCAAAGCGTCGAGGATATCCTGCGCCGCTCGGTCAGTGATACAGGGGCTGAGATGCTGGTGATTGGCGGCTACAGCCATTCCCGGCTGCGGCAACGCATCTTTGGCGGCACGACATCCTCCATCATAGAACGCCCGCCCTGCCCGATTTTCATGGCGCATTGATTGCGCGGCAAAGGTATGAAACCCGTGCCGGCCCTGACTGATAAGCAGGGCCGGACACAGCCTACTAAGCTACAACCAGGCAGCCCCGCGAACGCCGGAACTGTCACCAAACTTGTTCGGCAAAATCCGGGTGCGGAACCGGTCACCAAACACATGCGGGCGCGTGGTCTTGGGTAACGTCTCATACAGCCGCGCGACATTCGACATACCGCCGCCCAGCACAATGACATCCGGGTCCAGAATGTTGATCACCGTGGCCAGCGACCGGCCCAGCCGGTCCTCATAACGTTTCAGGCAGTCTTCGGCGCGCGTATCTCCGCCCATTGCCATCGCCACAATCTCGGGCGCAGGCAGGCCGTCCTTGGGCTTGATACCAGCGCTGCGGGCATAGTCAGCGGCGAAGGACGGACCGGACAGCCAGCTTTCGGTATGGCCCGGCACGCCGCAACTGCAGAGCGGGCCCGGGCGCTCTTCGAAAGTCGGCGATGGCAAGGGGATATGGCCCCACTCACCGCCGATGGCGTTGATCCCTTCAATCGGCTTTCCATCCACCACGATGCCGCCACCAACCCCCGTGCCAAGGATCACACCGAACACGACGCGCGCACCGGCCCCGGCTCCGTCCACCGCCTCTGACAGGGCAAAACAGTTTGCGTCATTGGCGATCTTAACCGGCCGCTCCAGACGCTTACCCAGATCACCGCGCAAATCATGCCCATGCAGCCAGACCGAGTTGCCAAGCGTCACATAGCCGGTATCCCGATCCACCGATCCCGGCACACCAATCCCGACCGAGGTACAGGGCTGGCCCGCTTCCTGCTCCAGCCGCTGCATCAGCCCGTGCAGAGCCTCTAGCCCGCCGGTATAGTCAAACCGCGGTGTCTGCACCCGGCCACGGGCCAGCTCACGGCCTGCATCGTCCAGCGCAATACCGGCAATCTTGGTGCCGCCATAGTCAAATCCGATGCGCATTACGCTCCCCGTTTTCCGCTGCTGCCCGGGTCTGCCTCAGCTTTATCTTGAAGTCCAGAGGTCCAAAGCCTAAAACAACCAGAAGACTAGGGTGCCCAATGCAATTCCTCCGTTTTGAACATGACCGGTTTGCCTGTCTGGCAAATGCGCTCGGTGCCGATTGCAAAGTCGCACAAGCCGGGCGAGCGCACGGATTTCAGGCACTGCGGCGGCAGCATGGTCTGTTTGGCGCGCTTGGCCGCTGCATATCTGCCGTCATATCCCCTGCCAAAAACCCGGACTTTCCCCTGACCGCCGGCAATATTCTGCGCAAACGCATCCGTTTGCCCTGGCTGCGATATGTACCGCTGTTGCTGCCGCTTTATGCCCGGGCCAAATCACTGTCTGCGACACTAAGCGGTGCCGCCATCAGCGCAGCGCTGGCAGATCATCCCGATCTGATCGTTCTGATCTGGAATGGCAGTATCCACCCCGAAACGGCCGTCGCTGAACGGTGCCGCAGGATGGGTCGCAAAACGCTGTTCCTGGAACAGGGGTTCTTCCCAGACACGCTGCAAGCCAACCCCAAAGGCATCAATGCGCTCAGTTCATTGCCTCGTGAAAAAGAATTTTACCTGAACTGGACACCCCCCGCGACGGCAATCCTGCCCGAAACCCTAGGACAGCGCACCAGCAAGGTCAGCCAAACGCCGCAATGCGCTTTGCCCGAACGCTTCATCTTCGCCCCATTCCAGGTACCCAGCGACATGCAGATCACCCGGCTATCGCCCTGGATCCCTGACATGACGGCCTTTCATACTGCACTTTGCGCCGCGGCCGAGGCCAACCCGGATGTGCATTTCGTGATCAAAGAGCACCCTTCATTCCGCCGCTCGATCCAGTCCCATATCACGCCGCATCCCCGCGTCAGCTTTCACAACGCACAGGCGACCCCTGACCTGATCCGCAAGTCGCAGGCCGTCGTAACCATCAATTCAACCGTCGGGATAGAGGCATTGGTGCTGGACAAGCCCGTGATCGTCCTTGGTGACGCGATCTACGGCATTGAGGATCTGGTGCTGCTCTGCCCGAATCAGACCGCACTGAACAACGCCGTTGCCGCAGCCCCCGACTGGTCCTGCGACGCAACACTGCGCGACCGGTTTCTGCGCTATATCCGCACGAACTTTCTGATCGAAGGCAACCTCGAAGCGCCACACCCCCGCACCGCCGAACAATTGGCAAACCGGGCCGCACAGGGGATTACACATGCTGAAGCGTCTGTTCAAAGATAACACCCTGCGCCGCCTGCGCATCCAGACACCGCAATCGCGGGCGGATCGGCGGGGTTTGGCGCTGATCCTGATCGTCAAGGATGAGGCATCGTATGTCGAAGAATGGGTGCGCTTTCACAAAACCGTCGGCGTGCGGCATTTCCATATCTATGATGACGGCTCCACCGACGGGACCCCGGACGCCTTCCGCGACTGCCTGCCCGCCGAGGATCTGACCCTGATCCCCTGGTGCGGCGAATACACCGACTATCGCCGCCGTGACCGGCTGCTGAACCGGCAAGTCCTGGCTTATGCCCATGCCATCATGAATTTCGGCGGGCGCTATCGCTGGATGTCCCCGCTGGATATCGACGAATTCATCCTGCCGGTGCAGGACGACACCATCGAACAAGCGCTTGAGGCCGCAGACGGCTTTCCGAACATATCGCTACCCTGGCACATGTTCGGCCCGTCCGGCCATCAAACCCCGCCGTCCGAAGGCGTCTTGCGCGGCTATACCCAGCGCGCACGGCAGCCGGTTTCAGACAATAAGGGCCTGACCAATTTCAAGCTGATCCTTGACCCGTGTGAGGTTGATATCATCGGCATCCATGCCGCCACAACCAAATCAAACGGCTGGAAAACCGCCAATGATATCGGCCAGATCGCCGATCGCGGCGAACGCGGACCGGATTTCTATTCCGCCTCGCGTCTGCAGCTGAACCACTATTTCACCCGCTCCCACCAGGATCTGGAACGCCGCCACGCACGCGGCTGTATCGACACCGAGCGGATGAAAGCAAAAGCAGTGACTGATCAGAAACTACGCGACATCCTTGCCGATCCGGTCGAGGATCGAACAGCAATCAATGTATGTGAGCGTTTGGGAATATAGCGCGACAATATCCGCGTTGTGACTTCAGACCTGCGCCCCAAACCGGGGCGCAGATCGTGTTAGGGGATCTTACTCGTCGTCGCCGGAGATTACTTCACCGGTTTCCTGATTAACGACTTTCATCGACAGGCGGACCTTGCCGCGGTCGTCAAAGCCCATCAGTTTGACTTTCACTTCCTGACCTTCCTGGACGATGTCCTTGGGGTGGCTCACCCGCTCGGCTGCCATCTGGCTGACATGGACCAGACCGTCACGCTTGCCGAAGAAGTTCACGAAAGCACCGAAATCCATGATCTTGACGACCTTGCCGGTGTAGACTTCGCCCACTTCAGGCTCGGCCACGATCGAATGGATCATGTCATAGGCTTTCTGGATCGCTTCGCCGTTAGGGCTGGCGATCTTGATCACACCATCGTCGTTGATATCGACCTTGGCACCCGAGGTTTCAACGATCTCCCGGATCACCTTACCGCCTGATCCGATCACTTCACGGATCTTGTCGGTTGGCACGGTCATGGTCTCAATCCGTGGGGCATGGGCCGAGAATTCGGTCCGGCCTTCGGACAGGGCCTTGCCCATCTCGGTCAGGATATGCAACCGGCCATCCTTGGCCTGTGCCAGCGCCTGTTCCATGATCGCCGGTGTAATCCCTGCAACTTTGATGTCCATCTGCAGCGACGTGATACCGTTTTCGGTTCCCGCCACTTTGAAGTCCATGTCGCCCAGATGATCCTCATCACCCAGGATATCGGTCAGAACCGCAAAATCCTGCCCTTCCAGGATCAGACCCATGGCCACACCAGCCACCGGTGCTTTCAGCGGCACACCTGCATCCATCATCGACAGCGAGCCGCCACAGACTGACGCCATGGAGGACGAGCCGTTGGATTCAGTGATCTCAGACACCACGCGAATGGTGTAGGGGAAGTCGGTTGCCGCAGGCAACACCGCCTGCAACGCGCGCCAGGCCAGTTTGCCGTGACCAATCTCACGACGGCCCGGGCCCATCATCCGGCCAGCCTCACCCACCGAATACGGCGGGAAGTTATAGTGCAGCAGGAAGTTGGAGCGGCTTTCGCCATGCAACGCGTCAATGATCTGCTCATCATCTCCGGTGCCCAACGTGGTCACAACCAGACCCTGCGTTTCACCACGGGTGAACAGAGCAGAGCCATGCGTGCGGGGCAGCAGGCCAACCTCGGACACGATCGGGCGGACGGTGGACAAATCGCGTCCGTCGATCCGCTGGCCGGAAACCAGGATATCGCCGCGCACCACTTCGCTTTCCAGCTTTTTCATGGCCGAACCGAGGTTCTTGTCCGCAAGCTCGTCTTCGCTCAGCTGTTCCTTGATCGCATCACGCGCAGCGCCAACGGCGGCCTGCCGCTCCTGCTTGTCGGTCAGACCGAAAGCCTTACGCATCGCAGCTTCGCCCAGACCCTTAATCTTGGTATAAAGGGCCGAGTAATCCGGCGGTGTGAAATCGAACGGCTCTTTCGCCGCTTCACCGGCCATATCGACGATCATGTCGATCACAGGCTGCATCTGGTCATGGCCAAACTTGACCGCGCCCAGCATCTCGGCTTCGGACAGTTCATAAGCCTCGGACTCAACCATCATCACTGCGTCTTTGGTCCCGGCCACAACCAGATCCAGACGCTGCTCGGGGTTATCGCGCAGCTTGTCCATGTCCTCAACTGCAGGGTTCAGGATGTAATCCCCATCGACAAACCCAACACGGGCACAGCCGATTGGCCCCAGGAACGGCGCACCCGACAGGGTCAGCGCAGCCGAGGCGGCGATCATCGCAACGATATCCGGGTCATTTTCCAGATCGTGGCTCAACACTGTACAGATAACCTGGGTTTCGTTCTTGAACCCTTGGACAAACAGCGGGCGGATCGGACGGTCGATCAGGCGCGATGTCAGCGTTTCCTTTTCGGTCGGACGGGCTTCACGCTTGAAAAAACCGCCTGGGATTTTCCCGGCGGCGTAATATTTTTCCTGATAATGCACAGTCAGCGGGAAGAAGTCGAAGCCTTCCTTCGGCTGTTTTTCATACACAACAGCCGCCATCACCGATGTTTCGCCATAGGTGGCGATCACGGCGGCATCTGCCTGACGCGCAATCTTACCCGTTTCGAGTGTCAGCGTATCATGGCCCCACTCGATGGATTTTTTGATTTCTTTGAACATTCTCGTTTCCTCTCCGGCAGCACCCCTTGGTGTCTGCCGTGTTGATGGGCCGTTTGCGGCCCGGACCCCCGGTTTCATCTTATCCCGATGATCAGCCCGGGGTCGGGGGCGTCTCATCTACGCGGACATGCGCGGGTTTCGTAAGGGCGGACCGCGCGGCCCCAGAAATGACAAGGCGCGCCATGTTGGCGCGCCCGATCAGGCTTAGCGGCGAATGCCGAGTTTTTCGATCAGCGTCTGATAGCGCGGTTCATCCTTGCGCTTGACGTAATCGAGCAGCTTGCGCCGCTGGGCGACCAGTTTCAGCAGACCACGGCGCGAATGATTGTCCTTCGCGTGGGTTTTGAAATGCTCGGTCAGGGTTGTAATGCGGCTGGTCAGAATCGCGATCTGGACGTCCGGGGATCCGGTGTCGCCGTCCTTGGTGGCGTATTCCTTGATCAGCTTTGCCTTGTTCTCTGGCGTAATCGACATCGTTTTCTCCTTGGTTCGTATAGGGTTAGCGCCATCCGATGGGCCACAGCCGGGATGTCGTCCAGCCGGGTCGTCACGGATACACATGACCCCGGCAGACAAGCCACCGCAGATCACCGGGGGCTTATGGCGCAAACGGCTGAAAAAGAAAAGCTATTTCGGGGCGTCTCAGCGCCATGGTCGGACAGGGCTGATCTGCAAAGCGCGCATTTGGCCGAGCGTGTATTGGCCGCAGCCAGCCAGATAGGAAGATGCGTCCTGCGTTGCGGCACAGAACCACGACTGCGGCAACACAAGTTGCCCGTCTATCTTGTTTGAGGAAAATGGCGGAAGCCCGGCCGGCGGATCAGGTCTGGAGGGGTAACCTGACCGACCTGGCCGGGCTCTCCCTTATCTTGATACGCTGACGTCGTTGGAGGGGGAAATCATCCCAAGACCGGGATAATCCGTCGAAAAAGACTGACACGCACACCGCATTCAAGAACTCTGCAAACTGATTACTACTCACCTCAGACGCTAGGCATTCTGGGTTAACAAAACCCTAAGCCGAGCCAGAAATTTCCTATGCAGAAGGATAGGTTAGCGGTTTATCTTGCGTTGCGAAGCCAGACCTCGACCCGCCGGTTCAACGCGCGCCCGCTTTCATCGTCATTGCATCCCAGCGGCGCAATCGAGGCGTAACCAAACGTGCGGACATTGCCCAGCCAGGGCGCATTGCCTCCGGCCTGAACCAACAGATCCCGGACCGTCTCGGCCCGCTGGCGCGACAGATCGGCGCTTTCGGTTGTATCCTCCAACCGGTCGCTGAACCCCAGCACCTGAATTTCCTTGTTGGTCATATCAATCGTATTGAAATAGGCCGCTAATGCCTGCGCCTGCTCTGACAGCGTATCACTGGGCCGCGTATCACTGGGCGGGAACCAGAACATTGTGGACAGACGCTCAGCCTCTGACAGGTTGCCAAACAGGCGTTGCACAGCCACCAGCGTATCCGTGTCGCGCACATCCGTGATCGCAGAAATCAGATGCTGACCATGACTGTCAATCGAGCGCGTCGAGACCGAGCGATCCACAAGCCCTGAATCCAGCACAATGCTCTGCACGAAATCGTTCTTGGCATAGTCCAACATCTGGCGCGCATGCAGTGGCAAGGACTGACGCGCGAAATATAGATGAACCGGCTGAACAAGCGGGTATTCGCCAGACTTGATCGTAAACACGCTGGCCTCAATCGGCAGCCCGCACAGCCCCGCAATCGAAAGCGCCCGTGCATTACGTAGGGTGGAAAACGTGCCGATGCCGATGGCATTGGGGTTGTTCAGAACAAGGTCCGAAACGAACCCGTCCTCGACCACCTGCAACTGCGCGCCGAGGCTTTTGCCATTCGGGGCCAGCACGCTGGTTTGCAAAGCATCCATCGCCGAAGACCCCTGCCCCGGCACAAGAATTTCGATCGGCGCGCTGGCGCCACCCAACTGGCTCCAGTTCACAACCTCGCCCGAGAAAACCTTGGCCAGGCTTTGCGGGTCAATGGTACGCACCGGGTTTTCCGGCGCAACAACCACGACCAGACCATCCAGCGCCAGCATTTGTTCGTTAGACGCCCCAAAGCTGCCTTTACCACTTTGCTCAAACGCCGCCTGTTCCTGATCTGTAACCGCTCGGTCAGAGACAGCAATCGCCGACTGTCCTGACAACAGATCAGCAATAGCCTCGGTGGAACTGCGGGCGTTCAGAGTGATATCAGCCTGCTCCTGCCCGTCGGAACTGACGATACGAAACGCACTGCTATTGTCGCCAGCAAGGTCCTGAAAAACATCCGCATCCTGATCCTCACCATAGGTGGTGATGATATCAGGCACCAACAGCGCGGCCAGTCCCGGCGGTGCCGAAATAGCAAAGACCGAAGGCAGCGCATCAAGATTGGGGCAGCCTGCCCCACTGCAAACCACGGTTGCCGCATTGACCGAAAACACGCCCACCGGCGTCTGAACCTTAAAGTTCACACCATCATACTCAAGCAGCTCGCCCGAGATCGACGCCGTGCCGTTGATTGAATCAAGCCGCACCTGCTGGGCGGCAGCGGTGTGGCCAAAGCAGATCGACAAAGCCAGCAGACAAGGGAAAAGGGTTCTCATATCTCAGCCTCCTATCCCGCAACTATGGGTTTGGTCAGATCGTTGCGGCTGGCTTTGCGTGGCTGTCATTTTCATCGTCCCGATTTGTAGCGCGTGTCGCATCGCGTTTCTTCTACACGTCGCCCCACTTCTTGGCTTAGCATAAGCTACTGTATGCGTTATTCAATCTGACTTCTTCCATTAGCCTTGTTTTTTATGCGATCTGCGATATTCCGCCACTGGCGCTATCCTTTTCACACCGAATCCGGCATAGTCCTACCGCAAGGTCCAAGTGCCCTTTCTCAGTCTAGGACGTCCCATGACAAATGCTGATACCGCAGCCCCCGTTTCCCGGGCCGTGCTGCCCTTGCTTCTGGCCTGCGCAACCCTGACGATCATGGCTGGCGCGACGATCTCGCCCTCACTGCCAGATCTTTTGGATCAATTCCGCAACACACCAGACGCGGCAACTTTGGTCCCGCTGATCCTGACAGCGCCGGCTGCAGCTATTGCTATTTCCGCCCCGCTCAGCGGTTTACTGGTGGATCGGAGCGATCCGCGAAGGGTGCTGCTGGCGGGTATCGTTCTTTATATTCTGGCGGGCACCTCGGGGCTTTATCTGTCAGGACTTGGCCAGATACTTGTTGGCCGGGTTCTGCTGGGTCTGGCTGTCGGTGCGATCATGACGGCCTCGACCACGCTGATTGCGCATTTCTTTGCCGGACAGGAACGCGCCAAAGTGTTGGGCTTTCAGGCCTCCGCCATGGGCTTTGGCGGCGTGATTTTCATCATGGCTGGGGGGCTGCTGGCCGATCTGTCCTGGCGCGCACCTTTTGCTGTCTATCTGGCGCCGCTGATACTGTTGCCGCTGGTCATCCGCGCCCTGCCTCCGGTCAATCGCAGCGGCACAGTCGCGGCAGAGCCGGGCGCAAGCGACCGGTTTCCCATCCGATTGGCCGCCGGTATCTACGCGCTGACCTTCCTGAATATGCTGATCTTTTACATGGTGCCCACCCAACTGCCCTTTCTGATCCGGGAACTTGGGGCCGAAAAAGCCTCGACCGCAGGCATGATCATCGCGCTGATCATGCTCAGTTCCGCCCTGTTGTCGCTCAGCTTCGGGCGCATCCGCGCAAGGCTGCATTCGATGAGCATCGCAGCCCTCAGCTTTACTGGCATCGGGCTAAGCTTTGTGGCCATATCACAGGCGCAAAGCCTGGTGGCCATCATCCTGATCGCTCCCGTTCTTGGCATCTCAATGGGAGCAATGATGCCCAGCCTGTCGACCTGGCTGTTGTCCCGTGTGCCTGCGCCGATGCGAGGCCGGGCCAACGGGATGTTCACCATGTCAGTCTTCTTGGCCCAGTTTCTATCCGCCTTTGTCGGCTCGGCACTGGTGCATCAGGGCGGGCTGCGCATGGCGTTCTGGCCGATGGGACTGCTGGCCTTGCTGCCCGCGCTGGCCCTGTCGGTCGCCGCCGTGATCCTCACGAAAAGACTGGCTTGAACTTCGCCGCAGACCGCTTATCCTGTCGCCAGCCTCGGGGTGCCAGCATATGCTGGCTGAGATGCAAATCCTTGCGAACCCGTTGAACCTGAACCGGTTAACACCGGCGGAGGGAAGGTCAGCCCGAAATCCATTCGGCTTGGCAGTCCTGTCCGCCCTTGCGACAGGAGACGCAAAATGAAATTCACCCCCATAGCCCTTGGCGCGCTTCTGCTGGCCGGGGCCGCGCAGGCACAAGACCGCACGCTGCTGATCTATACCTATGACAGCTTCATTTCCGAATGGGGTCCTGGCCCGGTCATCGAAAAGGCGTTCGAAGAAACCTGCGACTGCGATCTGCAATTCGTCGGTGCCGGGGACGGTGCCGCCCTGTTGTCCCGCCTGCGGCTTGAGGGTGCCCGCAGCGAGGCCGATATCGTTCTGGGCATCGACACATCCCTGTTGGCCGAGGCGAAACAAACCGATCAATTCGCCCCGCATGAGCTGACCCCCGACAACCTGACCCTGCCCATCGACTGGTCGGATGACACCTTCCTGCCCTATGACTGGGGCCATTTCGCCTTTGTCTATGACACCACAAAGCTGACCGATGTGCCAACCAGCTTCGAAGCGCTGGCCGCCGCACCCGATGACCTGAAGATCGTCATTCAGGACCCCCGGTCCTCGACCCCCGGGCTGGGCCTGCTGATGTGGGTCAAGGCCGCCTATGGTGATCGGTCAGGCGAGATCTGGACCGGCCTCGCCCCGCATATCGTGACCGTCACCAAAGGCTGGTCCGAGGCCTATGGCATGTTCCTTGAGGGCGAGGCAGACATGGTGCTGTCCTATACAACCTCGCCCGCCTACCACCGGCTGGCAGAAGAGGACGACACCAAAGCCGCCGCTACATTTGAGGAAGGGCATTACCTGCAGGTTGAGGTTGCGGGCATGCTCAAAACCTCAAAAAACCCTGAGCTTGCACAGGAGTTCCTGCGCTTCATGCTGACAGACGGCTTCCAGTCCGCGATCCCCCAAACCAACTGGATGTACCCCGCCGCTATGCCTGCCGACGCCCTGCCCGAAGGCTTCGGTGCACCGGTGGCACCGGAAAACACGCTTTTGCTGCCGTCCGAGGATATCCCGGCACTGAAACGCGAGGCGCTTGACGAATGGCTTCAGGTCCTGAGCCGTTAAGCAGCCGCATGGCCCAGGGCACGGGCTGGGCGGTCCTGGGTCTGGTACTGGCGCTGAGCTTCGGCTCGGCGCTAGTGCTTTTGGGGATGACGCCCGATGGCGGGTTGCGCCGGGGGCTGGGCTCGGCAGAGTGGGCCGCAATCCGGTTCACTCTGTTTCAGGCGCTGCTATCGGCTCTGCTATCCTGCGCCCTGGCAATCCCTTTGGCCCGCGCCCTGATGCGCCGCCGCTTTGCCGGGCGCACTCTGCTGATCACGCTTCTGGGCGCGCCGTTCCTGTTGCCTGCCATCGTCACCGTCACCGCTTTGCTGACCATCTGGGGACGTGCGGGCCTGATCAGTCAGGGCGTGCAGGCAATGGGCGGGCCGCCGCTGTCAATCTATGGCCTGCCAGGCATCCTGCTGGCGCATGTGTTTTTCAACCTGCCGCTGGCCACACGCCTGCTGATCCAGGGCTGGCAATCCGTCCCGTCCGAACAGTTTCGTCTGGTCGCGCAACTGGGAATGGGACCCGGCGCGGTTCTGCGCTTCATCGAATGGCCCATCCTGCGCAATGTGCTGCCCGGCGCGTTCGTGCTGGTGTTTCTGCTTTGCATGACCAGCTTTGCCATCGTCCTGACACTGGGTGGCGGGCCCTCCGCCTCGACCATCGAATTGTCGATCTATCAGGCGCTGCGCTTTGACTTTGACCCGTCCGCCGCCGCCCGTCTGGCCCTGGTACAATTCGCCATCTGCGGCAGCATCGCCCTGATCATCCTGCGCATCGCCCGCCCCCTTGATCTTGGCGCGCGCTTCCGCCCGCCTGAGCGCTGGGACCGGCCCGGCGGCTGGCGGTTGGCCGCTGATACGGGGCTGATCCTTGGCGTCATCCTGTTTCTGGGCGTGCCGCTTGCTATGCTGGCGATCTGCGGAGGACCGGCTTTGCTGGACGGTCTGCCCGCGGGGATCTGGTCGGCGTTGGGGCTAAGCATCACCATCGCCATCACCTCTGCCCTGCTATCGGCAGCAATGGCGCTGGCCTTGGCCGCTCTGATCCTGCGGCTGGGCCAGCGCGCCGCCTGGGGGGCGGAGGCCGTGGGCCTGATCATGCTGGCCGCCTCGCCTTTTGTCATTGGCACCGCTTTGTTTGTTGTCCTCAACCCCTTGGTCTCCCCCTTTGCCATGGCGCTGCCGGTGACCGGACTGATCAACGCGGTGATGAGCCTGCCCTTCGCCCTGCGCGCCATGCTGCCTGCACTGGCCGGGATCAAGGCCAGCCATGGCCGCCTCGCCGATAGCCTTGGCGTCAGCGGCTGGAACCGCTGGCGACTGGTGCTCTGGCCCGGCCTGCGCCGACCACTTGGCTTTTCCGCCGGGCTGGCTGCCGCTCTGTCCGCCGGTGACCTTGGCGTCATCACTCTGTTCGCACCGCCGGGGGTCGAGACCTTGCCGCTTTACATGTACAACCTGATGGGCGCCTACCGGACCGAGGATGCCGCCGGCGCCGCCCTTGTCCTGCTGCTGCTCAGCCTGTCGCTCTTTGCCCTGTTCGATATCGGAGGCCGCACCCGTGCTGATACTTGATCGCGCTGAAATCCGGCTGGACGGCTTCACCCTCTCCGCAGACTGGAGCCTACCAAAAGGCGCACGTGCGGCCATCATCGGACCATCAGGCGCGGGCAAATCGACCCTGCTGAATGCCGTCGCCGGGTTCGTCCCGCTTTCCACCGGCCGGATCAAGGCGGCAGAGACTGACATCACCGAGACCCCCCCAGCGGCGCGCCCGATCACCATGCTGTTTCAGGACGGCAACCTCTTTCCGCACCTGACCATCGCGCAAAATGTTGGGCTGGCCCTGGATCCAGGGCTGAAACTGACTGCCAACCAATGGCAAGCGGTCGAGGACAGCCTTGCCCGCACCGGCCTGACCGGCTTTGGCCCTCGCCGCCCCGCCAGCCTGTCCGGCGGCCAGCAAAGCCGCGCAGCCCTCGCCCGCGCCCTGCTGCGCAACCGCCCACTGCTATTGCTGGACGAACCTTTCTCCGCCCTCGGCCCCGCATTGCGGTTAGAGATGCTGGACCTCGTGGCCGAGATTTGCACCCAATCCGAGATGACCCTGCTGATGGTCACACATACCCCCGATGATGCCCTGCGCATCGCCAACCAAACAGTCCTGGTCGCCGACGGAACCGCCGCCACCCCAACCCCAACCCGCGACCTGCTGGACAATCCTCCACCGGTTCTACGCGATTATCTGGGTCTTGGCGGCATGAAATAGTGATATATTCTGAACAAACGATTTCTGGATTTCCGAGTGTATCATACACAATACGAGTTACTATCTCTCGTCTAATTCGAGCCGTTTCGACCTGAACCGCCCCTTGTTTGCCGGAGACCCAGAAGTAAGGATACTGGGTTATGGGAAAGACGAAGAACGGAACACGTTATCCAGAAGAACTGCGCAACAGAGCGGTGCGGCTGGTTTTGGATCACGAGAGCGAATATGCGAGCAGATCTGCGGCAATCTTGTCGATTTCTCAGAAGGTTGGATGCAGCAGGGATAGCCTGCGCATCTGGGTCAAGCAGCATGAGACGGATACCGGTCAGCGTGAGGGCGTGACCAGGGCAGAGCGGGATCGCATCAAAGAGCTTGAGCGCGAGAACCGACAGCTGCG
>NZ_JBTLNE010000059.1:0-23117 GCF_054457435.1 Halovulum sp. GXIMD14793
CGCTTTAATCACGGTCAGGTTCGAAACCCGCACATTCCCGCGCTGAACCGGTAAGTAGGGGCAGATCAGCGCGTAGTGGCTTTCTGTTATCTCATTCATAACATATAGTTAGAACATTTGGGTATCCGTAATTCATGGTTGATGCCGGACTTGCTTCTGGTCCCTGAAAATCGTAATTGATTGTTGATACGGGTATTCTATGAAGACGGTAACGAATAATGTCAGACCTAATTCTGCTCCAAATTGACGATCTTGAGCCAGTTCGTTGTGTGGATCTCAATGATGCTGAGATGAAGATCAAGAAACATGGTCTGTCAACGATAGGGCCGTTGTGAGCTGGACTCCTGAAGGCGGTGGTCCGGTATCAAATTTGGAATACTCATTCGATGATGGCTCTTGGATGGCGCATCAAAAAGGTGATGACCAATGAGCAGCATTGAGCGAAGAGTTCGTTGCGGAACGGTATTGATTTCCACACTCATCATGGCAAGTACAACACCAGTGTTGGCCGATGATACGCCTAGTCCCGGCCAACTTGCGTTGGAATATCAAGCTATCTCAAAGATAATCGACGATACCGAGAATGCGCACCGCGAGGAAGTCTCGCGAATGTATGTTGCTCGTTCGCTACTGGAGGTTTCTGAAAGCGTTTGCTCCGGTTCGGCGGAGCTTCCGGCTTCTATAGAGCTTTTTTTGTCGATCAGTAAAAACCTGCTTCTTGATGAAAATGTGCGGTGGTGGCCAGAGGCCGAGGAAGCAATAAGCGCTCAGATTTCTGCCCGACTGGAGGAGGTTGATTTTGAGACTACGTGCAATGATCAAGCATGACGCTCAGAGATCGAAGAGCAAGATCGCTGGGCGTCTGATTTGGCAGGTTTGCTTGCATCAGACCTGAAAACGTTGATCGATTATCGGATCAAGCTTAGAAGGCAACTGATCGATAGCGCAGCGTCGTTTCCTTGATCTAGTTCTGGAACGGTTTAATGGACCTCCTGCAACTGGATGACTTTGATCTGATCCGTGTTGCGGAAGAAAACCACGACTTCCACATCTATGCCAGAATCACCGACGAGACGACGCACTGCCAACACTGCGGCAAGCATGGTGTGGTTGGATTTGGCAGGCGAGAGCAGATCATCAAAGACCTTCCGCGCCTCGGCAAACGGTCGGCAATCTATGTCGAAACACGGCGTTGGCGTTGTAAGAACTGCGGCAAGACGTTCTATGACGAGCTGCCGCATGTAGACGAAAAGCGGCGCATGACTGAAAGGCTCGCTCAGTGGATCGGCGAGCAGGCAGTGCGCAGAACCTATTCCAGTGTCGCGGAAGAGGTCGGTGTGACCGAAGGCACGATTCGCCTTGTCTTCGGAGAGTATGTTCAGCGCAAATACGAGGCGATGCGCTTTGCAACGCCCCGTTGGCTGGGCATTGACGAAATCCACCTCATCAAACCGCGCTGCGTTCTCACAAATGTCGAAAAGCTGACGGCCTTCGATATCCTTGAGAACAGAAACAAGAAGACAGTCGCAGAGCGACTTGCCCGGCTCGATTACCGCAAGAGCATTGAGCTGGTGACGATTGATATGTGGCGACCCTATCGAGATGCCGCCGCTGCGGTGCTGCCGGGCGCCACGGTCGTCGTGGACAAGTTCCATGTCGTGAGGATGCTGAACGCCGCCTGTGAGACTGTCAGGAAAGCACTTCGGGCCGATCTGACGCCAGCCGAGCGACGTGGGCTGGTGAATGACCGCTTCCTGATCCTGAAGCGCAAGCATCGGCTCAACGGCAAGGAACACATGATGCTGACTGGTTGGTTAAAAAACTATCCGACGCTGGCTATGGCCTATGAAATCAAGGAAGCTGGGTATCGCATCTACGACGCCAAGACGCGCGATCAGGCAGATGCGGCCTTTGAAGAATGGCGAGCGTCTATCCCTCAAGAGATGAAAGGCGCGTTCGGCGACTTCGAGCGGGCATGGCGAAACTGGCGGGACGAAATCTTGGCCTATTTCGACTGCCGCGCCACCAACGCCTATACCGAAAGCCTGAACAACCTGATCTGCACCACCAACCGCGTCGGACGGGGCTACTCGTTCGAGGCATTGCGGGCGAAGGTGCTGTTGTCAGAGGGGCCGGAGAAGAAAGCAACGGCTCGCCCGGCTTTCCAGAAGATGTTGAGCCGTGATCGCGATATAGAGATGACAGTGCATGAGATGCGCGTTCCTACGCGCTATGAGGGGCGCTACGGAACGCTCCTGTCAACACTGCCCAAAATTCTTCGCGACGGTAATCTTAGGCCAGATCAACCATGAATTACGGATACCCATAACTACTTGGTCACTAAAAATTAGAAAAATGGTGGAGCCAAGGGGAGTCGAACCCCTGACCTCTTGCATGCCATGCAAGCGCTCTCCCAACTGAGCTATGGCCCCATCTGACGTGCCAAGCTTGGCACGCCGGTTGTCTTAGTGATCAAAGGCGGACAGATCAAGCGAATTCATCGCGCCAGATCATTCCTCTTTGTCGTCTGCGACGTCTGCGATGTCATCCAGGCTGACATCGTCGTCATCGTCATCCTCTTCCAGAAGCTCATCCTCCAGATCATCGCTGGTATCATCGTCCAGAACGACATCATCATCGTCATCCGAGGTGGGCGCAGCGGCGGTTTTGCTGGTTGCGGCCTTGCTGGGCGCGGCGGATTTGCCTTTTGGTGCCGTTAGGTTTTCGACCGTGAATTCCTCACCGCAGGACGGGCAGGTCATCGGGTCGCGCATCAGGTCGTAGAAGCGGACAGCGCAATGCGGACAAACGCGTTTCACGCCCCATTCGTCTTTGGGCATCTGAAGCTCCTGATCAGATTTGTTGAATTGGCCGTCCCCTGCCATGCCGCGTAACACTTGTCAAAGGATTTGCTGTTAAAAAAGTGTAACGAACGCTGGCAACCCGCCTGTCACGGTGTATGCTGCACTGCATCACGGGCGGAAATGCCGGTGCTGCTTGCTTTTGTAGTCAAGAGGTATGGATGCTCTATCACGCCTATGAACTGACCCACGCGGCCGTCGGTCCGATGCGCGCCACTGCGCGGCTCAGCCATGAAATTCTGCGCAATCCGATGAACCCGATGCACAATACCTATCCCGCCCGGACTATGGCGGCGATGTGCGAGATGTTCATTTCCGCGACCCGACGCTACGAAAAACCTGAATTTGGCCTGCCCTTTACAGTGGTTGATGGCGAAGAAGTGCCGGTTGTCGAAGAGGTAGCGGTTGATCTGCCTTTCTGCCAACTGTTGCATTTTCGCCGCAACAGCCCAAAGGTCGCAAAGCGCAAGGATCCAAAGGTTCTGATCATTGCGCCGATGTCGGGCCACTATGCGACCCTGTTGCGCGGCACGGTCGAAACCATGCTGCCCGAACATGACGTCTATATCACCGACTGGGTCGATGCCCGCGATGTCCCCATGACAGAGGGGCGATTCGATCTGGATGATTACGTCGACTATCTGATGGAGTTTTGCCGCTTTCTGGCCGAGGATGGCGAACGCCCGTCCGTGATGGCGGTCTGTCAGCCCGGTGTGCCGATGATGGTGGCCGCCACGCTGATGGCGATGGACAAGGATCCGGCGCGGCCCGCCAGCGTGACGCTGATGGGTTCTCCCATTGATACCACGGTCAGCCCCAAGCAGCCCAATGATCTGGCCACGTCGCGCCCGCTAAGCTGGTTTGAGAATAACGTGGTTGTCCGTGTGCCCTGGCCGAACAAGGGCTTTCTGCGTCAGGTCTATCCGGGGTTCCTGCAACTTTCCGGGTTCATGTCGATGAATCTTGACCGGCATGTGGATGCCCATGTGAAGCAGTTCAACAATCTGGTTGCGGGCGACGGTGACAGCGCCGAGGCGCACCGCAAGTTCTACGATGAATACATGGCGGTGATGGACCTGACGGCGGAATTTTATCTGCAGACGATAGAACGCGTTTTCCAAAAGCACCTGTTGGCCGAAGGCGCGTATTTCTATCGTAATCGCAAGGTCACGCCCTCGGCGGTGACCGATATCGCCTTTATGACTGTTGAGGGCGAAAAGGATGACATCACCGGCCTTGGCCAGACTGAGGCAGCGCACCGTCTGCTGACCAAACTGCCCAAGTCCCGGAAAAAGCACTATGTGCAGGAAAAGGTCGGGCATTACGGGGTCTTTAACGGCTCTCGCTGGCGCAAGTTTATCCAGCCGCAGGTGCGTGACTTTATCCGCAAGCATCAGGCAAAGACGGGTTAAGTGTCGGCGCAGACCCTGTCGATTGGCGATCCGCCGATCCACATCGCCCTTCGCCGGAATAAACGCGCCCGTCGGCTGACCTTGCGGGTCAGTCACAGCGGCGATCAGGTCTCTATCACACTGCCATCAAGGGTGCCGTTGGCCGAAGCGGCGCGTTTCGCAGAAGCGCGTGAGGACTGGATCCGGGAAAAGCTGGGGGCGTTTCCCCCGGTTGTCCGCCCCGAACCCGGCATGATGATCCCTGTGGACGGGCAGGAGCGGCTGTTGACACCGGGAACAGGCCGCACAGCGAAGCTGCTGGGGGACCGCCTTGAGGCCCCCGGCGAAGGACAGGTGTTCCGTAACCGACTAAAGCAGTTTCTGCGGCTGCGCGCCCACGGCGTTCTGGCGGCGGCCTGTGACCATTACGCAGCGGAAACAGACCAGCGCTACTCCCGCCTGACGCTGCGCGATACACGCAGTCGCTGGGGGTCCTGCACGTCAACCGGCGGGCTGATGTTCTCCTGGCGGCTGATCATGGCTCCGGCAGAGGTTCTGGACTATGTCGCCGCGCATGAGGTGGCGCATCTGACGCATATGCATCATGGCCCCGAGTTCTGGGCGCTGGTCGAGGCGCTGAAACCTGGATACCGCACACACCAGAATTGGTTGCGCCAGCATGGCGCAACCCTACATCGCTTCCGTTTTGAAGATTAGCTCGGCGCGTTGAAATAGTTGCCGTGAATCCAGGCAGTTTCGCCAGAGCTCGGGGTCACAACCTCGATCCAGATGCCCTTTTGATTGCCAGTCACCTGCAGCTTGTCCCCACCAGCGGCGCGTCCCGCAATGGCGAAGCCGGTTCCGGGGCCACTGCGAAGGTTGACACTGCTGCCGGTGACGGTGCCGGTGTCATACTGCTCCGCGACGGGCGTGATCGCACTCAGACCCTCTGCCGCGCCGGTGGAGGAAAACACCACCGAATGCAATTCGGCGCGGCGCACAACGGCTGGATCAAACGTGGCGTCGTTGCTGGCCACCTCAACCTCGCCGCGGTTATCAGCCTGCTCGTTCGCAAGCAATAACGGGTCGGCGAATGTGGCACGCTCGACATTACTGGACGGTACGGAATCGAACTGTACTGTGCCAAGATAACCACCGGCAACAACAAGGGTGACCGTTGAATAGGTCAGGAAATTCGATACAAAATCAGACATACATCACCTCGGCAGGTGCGTCATTATAGCCGTCTTTGTTAAGATTTCAGCGATTCTTTTCAGAAACGTAACAAAATATGAAGGGCGTCATGGACCCAGACCGAGATCATAGGCGTGATCGCCTGACTGACATGGCCCCCACCGCGCATGAGGCAGTCTATCGCCAGCTCAAAGCGCGGGTGATGAACGGGCTATTATCACCCGGTCAGGCGCTGACGCTGCGCGGTATTGCCGAAGAATTCGGTGTGTCGATGACCCCCGCGCGAGAGGCCGTGCGCCGTCTGACGGCCGAAGGGGGACTGAAGCTGACCTCGTCAGGGCGCGTTCTGGTGACCACGCTGACACCGGAACGGATTGAAGAGTTGGCCTCTATTCGCAGCCTACTGGAACCGGAACTGGCCGCCCGCGCCCTTCCCCGGGCGCATGGTGCGTTGATCGACCGGATGCATGACATCAACCGTCAGATCGCAGTCGCCATCCGCGAGGAAAGCCCCCACGATTACGTCCGGCAGAACTTGGATTTCCACCGTATCCTCTATCTGCGCGCCCAGGCCCCAGCAATGCTGGCACTGGCGGAAACCGTCTGGCTGCAAATGGGCCCGACGATGCGCACGCTTTATACAAAGCAACGCTCAAACGCCCACGAGTCGCATCAGAAGATCCTCGCCTCCCTAATGGCAGGTGATGAGCCGGGGCTGCGGCTGGCCCTGCGCGCGGATATCAATGGTGGCCTTAGGATGCTGGTCGGGCCTTAGATCGGGGCCGAGCAGCGTTGCCCGGCCTCAACTTAGTCAAGCGTGAATAGCACCGTCACCACAGGCCAACGCAGCTTCGCGCACAGCCTCGGACCATGTCGGGTGGGCGTGGCAGGTCAGCGCAAGGTCCTGCGCAGAAGCGCCGAATTCCATCGCAACGCAAACCTCGTGGATCAGATCGCCCGCACCGGGACCGATGATATGCGCGCCCAGAATGCGGTCGGTTTCCGCATCGGCCAATATCTTGACGAAGCCTTCGGCCTGAAACACGGTCTTGGCCCGTGCATTGCCCATGAACGGGAACTTGCCGACCTTGTAGGCCTGACCCTCTTCCTTCAGATCCTGCTCGGTCTTTCCGACAGAGGAAACCTCGGGCGCGGTATAGATGACGCCCGGAATGACATTGTAATTCACATGGCCCGCTTTGCCCGCGATCACCTCGGCCACCGCCATGCCTTCATCCTCGGCCTTATGGGCCAGCATGGGGCCTGCGATCACATCGCCAATGGCATAAATCCCGTTTACATTGCTGCGCCAGTGATCATCGGTCTTCACCATACCGCGCCACATCTCCACGCCCAACGCGTCCAGGCCAAGGCCTTCGGTATAAGGCCGCCGCCCGGTGGCAACCAACACGACATCCGCCTCAAGCGAGGCTTCGCTATCGTCCTTGCGCAGCTTGTAGGTGACCTTAGCTTTGGAGCCAGAGATCTCGGTCTTTTGCACGGCGGCGCCCATGATGAACTTGAGCCCCTGTTTCTTGAGGATGCGCTGAAACACCTTCTGCACCTCGGCATCCAGGCCGGGTGTGATGTGGTCCAGAAACTCCACCACGGTCACCTCTGAGCCCAGACGGGCATAGGCAGAGCCAAGCTCCAGCCCGATCACGCCCGCCCCGATGACGACCATCTTTGCCGGGATCTTACCCAGTTCCAAAGCACCGGTGGAGGTGACAACGACCTTTTCGTCAACTTCAACCCCCGGCAGCGAGGATGGTTCGGAGCCGGTCGCGATCACGATATTCTTGGCCTGATGCACCTCGTCACCGACGCTAACCTCGCCCTTGGCGGTGATCTTCCCCCAGCCCTTCAGCCAGTCTACCTTGTTCTTTTTGAACAGAAATTCAATGCCCTTGGTGTTGCCATCAACGACCGACTGCTTGTAGCCCATCATCTTTTTCAGATCGACCTTGGGTGCCGCCCCGGTGATGCCCATCGTGTCGAAATTGGTATGCGCCTCGTGATACAGTTCCGAGGCATGCAGCAGCGCCTTTGACGGGATGCAGCCGACATTCAGACAGGTGCCGCCAAGGGTCTCGCGCCCTTCCACACAGGCCACTTTCAGGCCCAGCTGCGCGCAGCGAATGGCGCAGACATAGCCGCCGGGTCCGGCACCGATTACGATCACGTCATAGCTGGCCATTGGGACCTCCCTGCGTCAATTGGACCGCTTTCAAACCGTATATGGTCTGCGCGCCCCGGGGGCAACCGCAAGCGGGCCGCCGGGGTGCGAAAGAGGCGGAAACAGGGTGCCAGCAAGCGTATGGCATGCGTATGGCAAGCGTATTGCGAGTAAATGGCTCGGGTATTGCGATGGGCTGAGGCGGTTTTGCCGCTGGGCGACCTGGGGGATCAGCATGCTTGTTGTTGTCTCGAACGCAATGAAAAGGGCGACCTTACCCCAGCGATGAAGGTCAGTGTCCTGAATGATGTAGACCTGTGTCACCAGACCCGATCACACCAAGAATCTGAGGTGCAGCTGCAACTGAATTTGACCTTTGCGTCACAAACGGACCCAGACAATCATGGCGTCGACGTAGATGTCCGGTTTGAGCCGAGGCTGTGTGGAAACTGACTTGGTTTCTCGACGATGAGGATGTTTCAGTCGATTTTGTGGGGGCACGCGGATTCGGGGTCATTTTGGCGCCCAATGCGCCGGAGAGGGTTGGTTCTGCGCTTCAATGGCGTTTGCTGCGATACGATTTGAGCTGAGCACTGCCCATCAGGTCGGAATGGCGCTCAGAAGCCCATGTACCCCGATCAGGGCGATCATTCGCTTGATGTTGTAGGCGAGGACGTGGAAGGCCATCTCGGTGCGGACGTTCTTGAGCGTTCGCATTCGGAAGTGTGTCGCCCCCATCCAGGCTTTGATTGTGCCGAACGGGTGCCCGACGGTTGAGCGGCGAGGTTTCATCAAGGCCGGGTCGCGGCTCATGCGGTCGCACATTTCGTTGACCAGATACTCGTGTTCACACCGAGAGATGCGACGCTCTTTGCCGATTGTGCAGCGCGATTTGACAGGGCAGCTCAGACAGGCGGTGGTCCAGTATCGCCGTACAACCAGCCCGCTTTCCTCCGTTTTGTAGCGGTATGTCAGCGTCTCGCCTGCCGGACATCGGTAAACATCCGCATCTGCGTCATAGGCAAAGTCGGCCTTCACGTACCTTCCCTTCTTGCGGTTGCCGGATGTCTCGGGCCGAGGGAGGGTTGTGGTGATGCCATCCTCGTGACTGGCTAGGATTTCCCGACCGCTGAAATAGCCCTTGTCTGCCACCGCGCTCATTTCATCGCGTCCTAGAGCGGCCTTCGCCGCCTTGGCCATCGGCGACAATTGATCGCGGTCGTGCCCGGCATTGATCACGTCATGCGTGACAATCAGATGGGTCTCGGTATCCACCGCGGACTGGGCGTTGTAGCCCACAAAACCGCTGCCTTTGGCGCTGGTGGCCATGGAACGGGCATCCGGATCAGTCAGGGAGATCTGACTGTCCGGGCTTGCCCTGAGCGCCTCGCCCATGTCCACTAGGCGCTCGATCTCTTGCCGGATGCGCTCGCAGCGTTGCGCCAGGTTGGCGATCTTCTCGACCCGGGCCTCACCCTCTTCCTGACGGTCGATCCGGATCATGTCATCAAGGTAGCGCTGAATGCTCGCTACCAGATGGGCGGTGCGGCTGGCGATCTTGCCCTTGGTGAAGTTCTTGTCTCGGTTGTTCACTGCCTTGAACTTGGAGCCGTCGATGGCGACGCAATCCCCCTTCAACACCCCGATCCGGCGACAGAGTTCGACGAACTGCGCACAAGTTCGCTGAATGGCAGGACCGTTATCGCGGCGAAAATCGGCGATTGTCTTGTGGTCCGGGGCCAACCGCCCGGTCAGCCATATCACCTCCACATTGCGACCAGCTTCCCGTTCCACAGCGCGGCTGGAGGGCACGCGGTTCAGATAGCCGTAGATGAGCAGCTTTAGCAGCACCGATGGGTGATAACCTGGCCGCCCGGTACGCGCAGGCGCGGTTCGCAGGAAACCCATCTGTTCAAGATCAATCTCCTCAACAAAGAGATCAATCACGCGGACCGGACTATCCTCATCGACCCAATCTTCAAGCCGGTCTGGAAAAAGCGTCGCCTGACCCCGTTCCACCCCCTCGATATATCCCGACATGCCCGCCTCCAGTCTTTCACCAAAAGCATACATCATTTCGAGTTTTCACACAGCCTCAGCCCAAACTGCTCATTTTCTGCTCCGCAACGAATGGCAATTTTCACGTCCGACTCTTCCATATATTGTGCTAAAGCGTTTCGGGATAAACCTGAGACAAAAGATTATCCTGAAACGCAGTGATAAGCCTATATGGTGTACGCGTTTCGATTTTATGTGATGTCTCAAGGTAAACTCGAAACGCTTTAAAATACGAAAATGACTAGGACCGCAAAACCTGAACTACAATGAATTGATTACCAAAGTAATGAAGTGCATCTTTAGTCTATCTTCAATGATCGTAGCGACGATTTTGGGAGTCAATTCCGCATATTCGGAAAGCAGTGAGCTGGGTCATTTACCACGCTGCGGAGGTGTGTTCGATTTGTGATGACTTGCCCCCCGAGGCTCCCTCATTCATAACGAGAGTCTGCGGGTCTGTTTTTCATATTCTTCGTCGTCGGTTTGGGCAAGCGCGCCGGGCGCAGAGCCCTCAAATTGCTCAAGCGTCCGGCGCGCTTCTGCAGGTGTTTTGTTGCCGAGCGACGAGGGCGGTCTGACGTTGTTGTAATCGTATCGCCAGAGCGCCAGCTTGCGCCGGGCATCGTCTAGACTGTCGAACATCTCCTCGTTCAGAAGCTCGTCGCGCAGGCTGCCATTGAATGACTCGATGAAGGCATTCTGCTGCGGCTTGCCCGGGTCGATGTAGTGCCAGTTCATTTCAGCACAAGTGCGCCATCGTGATCGGCCGCGATCGCTTCAAGCGGGGCGGGGTTGCGCCCGATAAGTCCGACGCGCCATCCGGCCGTCAGGAAGGTTTCAGCGCAGGCCTTGCCAATTCCACGCCCGGCTCCGGTGATAATAATGCTCTTCATGGGCTGTTTTTTCTTAGTGGTTGTCGCGGGGCAGATCATCGCGGATCCGCTGATAGGCTGTTGCCAGTTCCAGACATCCGCCATCAGCAAGCTGGCCGACATGGGTGCGGTAGATTTCCTGCCATGGGGTCTGGTTCTTAAGCTCGGGGGCGGTCCAGGCATCTATGCGCGCTTGCCATTCGGCGTCGTCCACCAGCGCATTCATGCGCGAGGTGTTCAGATCCAGTCGCACCATGTCGCCTGTTTTCAGGTGAGCCAGTCCGCCGCCCACAACGCTTTCGGGGCTGGCATTCAGAATAGATGGGCTTTCAGATGTGCCCGATTGCCGCCCGTCGCCCACGGTTGGCAGATGGTTGATCCCGGCACGGATGATGGCGTCGGGTGGCTGCATGTTCACGACCTCGGCGCTGCCGGGATATCCGACGCAGCCCACACCGCGGATGAACAGGATCGAATGATCGTCGATGCCCAGATCAGGGTCGTTGATACGGTCGTGATAATCCTCAGGACCCTCAAACACCACGGCGCGGGCTTCGAACACGCCCTCGTGGCCCGGCTCCGAAAGAAACCGGTTGCGGAAATCCTCTGAGATCACGCTGGTCTTCATCAGGGCGCTGTCAAATAGGTTTCCCGTCAGCACCTTAAACCCTGCATTTTGGCGCAGCGGCGCGTCATAGGTGGTGATCACATCGCGATCATAGCTTTCCCAGCTGTTCAGATTCTGACCCATGGTTTTGCCGCTTGCGGTCATGGCGTCACCATGCAGGCGCCCGGCCTTTAGCAGCTCTCCCATCACTGCAGGCACCCCGCCTGCCCGGAAGAAGCTTTCGCCCAGATACTCTCCGGCGGGCTGCATATTCACCATCAGCGGCACATCGAAGCCTATCGTTTCCCAGTCACGGACATCGAGTTCAACGCCTGCATGCCGTGCGATGGCCTGCAGATGCGGCGGTGCATTGGTTGAACCGCCGATGGCTGTATTGACGACAATGGCGTTTTCGAATGCCTCGCGGGTCAGGATATCGCTGGGCTTCAGATCCTCTAACACCATGGTGACAATGCGTCGGCCGGTTTCATAGGCCATCGCCATGCGCTCGCGGAAAGGGGCAGGGATAGCAGAACTGCCGGTCAGGGTCATGCCCAGGGCTTCGGCCATGGCATTCATGGTGCTGGCCGTGCCCATGGTGTTGCAATGGCCAAGTGAAGGCGCGCTAGAGCAGACGCGGCTGATGAACTCTTCATAGTCGATCTTGCCTTCGGAAAGCTGGCGGCGGCTTTCCCAGACAATCGTGCCGCTACCGGCGCGCTTGCCCCGCCACCAGCCATCCAGCATCGGTCCGCCGTTTAGCGCAATCGCCGGAAGATCAACTGTTGCCGCACCCATCAGCATCGCGGGCGTGGTCTTGTCGCATCCTGTCGTTAAAACAACGCCATCAATCGGGTACCCATGCAGCACCTCAACAAGGCTTAGATATGCCAAATTCCTGTCGAGCGCGGCGGTCGGGCGTTTGCCGGTTTCCTGAATCGGATGCACCGGAAATTCCATTGGTATGCCGCCGGCCTCACGAATGCCGGCCTTGATCCGGTCCATAAGGAAAACATGGATCTTGTTGCAGGGTGCTAGATCGCTGCCGGTCTGGGCGATCCCTATAACCGGTCGCTCGGATTGAAGCTCATCACGGGTGTATTCCTGGTTCTGGTATCGCTCCAGATAAAGTGCGGTCATGCCCGGATTATTTGGATTGTCGAACCATTCCTGCGACCGGAATCGCTTTTTCGCACGCGTGTCGGACATCCTGCTCCCTTCTGCCGCCATCTCTTAAGACAGGATTTCAATTTGGTATACCAAATGCAAGACCAATTCGTAAGATTGTAGCTGTTGCCCCGTGAAACCTGCGGTTTAGCCCGCCACTGCTGGCGTGGTTCGTTGGTTAAAGGTCAGAAGCCACAGCGTCACCGGCAGACCCGTATGGTGTTGTCACGTATGCAAGGGTCTCGACCGCCGACTAGGATTTGTCCGGCCAGAAAGATCGGTTGCTGCAGCACGGCGCTGTTCGCGTGTTCGAGGACGTTATCTCCGGCAAGACGTTCAACCGGCCGGGTTTGGCCGCCTTGCTTGATCAGGCCCGGCCCAACGATACCCTCGCCGTCATCCGCCTTGATCGATTGGGGCGCTCGCTCAAGGAACTCCTAGAAACCGTCGACGACCTCAAGGCCAGGGGGATCAACCTGATCAGCCTTGAGGAGCGGATCGAGACGACATCCGCCGCCGGTGAGCTCGTGTTCCATGTCTTCGGGGCTATTGCACACTTCGAGCGCCGCCTGATCTCTGAGCGCACCAAAGACGGCCTGCTCAACGCCAGAAAGCATAGCCGCACCCCTGGGCGGCCCCCATTGCAACCCGAAACAATCTCAGCCCTCCAAGATCTCGTCAGCGCCGGAAAATCCGTCGCCCAGGCCGCAAAACATCTCGGCATAGGCAGATCAACAGCTTACAAGATCATCAGAAATGCCACCTTGTAAGCCATGTTCAAGCTTCGTTCTTCCTTAACGTGGTTCTACAAAGAAACCTTCCGATGGGGCCAACAGTCCCTGCGCCCGAGATATCCTCTCCCTGGGTGCCCATAAAGTCACCGATGATGGTCAGAAAATTTGTGCAATAAAGCCCCCTGTTGGGCCTTTCAAGCCCGGGGCACTTCAGACGAGATCGGAGTAGTTTCGGCGTGCGTGTCGCAACTCTTTGCCTTCTGGGCATACATTTGCGCTGCAAAGTTATGACAGGCGACTGTCCGTAGTTCAGTCACCCCAATCGTTTCAGGCTGAGTAGCACTGCACATTGACGTCGCGAGCGGGCAACGCGGATGATAGTAGCATCCCGATGGGGGTGACAGAGGTGACGGCACCTCGCCCTCGATCGTATCGAACCTCACCAATTCATCGGCATCCAGCACCAGTTTTGGCACGCTGCCAAACAAAGCAGCAGTATAGGGATGCGCAGGTCGGCCAAAGACCTCCGCCACCGGTCCCAGTTCCATAATTCGCCCCAAATACATCACCGCAACCCGATCGCTGACATGCTGCACAACGGATAAGTCATGGCTGATGAACACAGATGTCAGGTCCAATCCCTGAGTTAATTCCAAGAAAAGGTTGATAATTTGTGCTTGAATGGAGACATCAAGTGAAGCCACAGGTTCATCGCAAATCAGCACATCGGGCTGCATTGCAAGAGCGCGTGCGATGGCAATACGTTGGCGTTGACCACCTGAAAACTGGTGCGGATAACGGTCGACCCAAACAGGATCAAGGCCTACACGTGTGAACCATTCTGCGACATAGGCCTTTGCCTGAGCTTTGGTCGTCAGGCCATGCGCGATCGGACCCTCTGACACCGTCTCACCAACCTTCATACGCGGATCAAGGCTGGCAAAGGGGTCTTGGAAAACGGTCTGCACACGGGTCGTGACTTTTGCCCCATTCTCCATCACCGGCGCACCATCAATGGTCACACTGCCGGTTGTCGGCGGGAGAATGCCTGCGATTAGACGGCCCAAAGTCGATTTTCCGCAACCGGATTCGCCAACCAGGCCCAGCGTTTCGCCCTTACGTATCGATAGCGTGACTTCTGACACCGCACGCACAGACCGTGTCTCAACCTTAGCTCCCAGTTTGCCGGCAATTTTTTCGCCAATATTCAACTTGGGGCCGAAAAGGCGGCTCACGTTGTCAATAGTCAGAAACGCGCTCATGCTGAAACCTCCGGGTTTTGACCCACCGGATGGAAACACTGCCAGCCACGTTTGTCATGCATCGTCATCTCGGGCTTTTGTTCGCAGGCCTGTGTATTCCGATCACATCGTGGCGCGAAGGGGCAGCCAGACGGCAGAGACAATAGCGACGGCGTAGTACCAGGGATTTGCGTCAAGGGCATGCCGGGTTTGGCCATCGCAGGTAACGAGGCAATCAGGCCAGCCGTATAGGGATGGCGCGGATCACGCAGCAATGTTGCGGTTGGCCCCTGCTCTACAATACGACCCGCGTACATCACGGCCAACTTGCTAGCGAGGCTGGAAACCACAGCAAGGTCATGACTGATCCATATCATCGCCGTTCCGGTTTCTACAGCAAGGTCGCGCATTTGAAACAGAATCTGCGCCTGAATGGAAACGTCCAGCGCCGTTGTCGGTTCATCTGCCACGAGCACGGCAGGGCGGTGCAACAGTGCAATTGCGATCGCCACCCGCTGACGCATCCCTCCAGAAAATTCATGCGGGTAAGCACGTAGCCGCGCCTCGGCGGACGGAATGCCAACCTGTGTCAGTAACTCGGCTGCACGGGCCATTGCCGCACGTTTACTGAGCCGCTCATGTGCATCAATCGCCATCTGCATCTGCTGCCCAATGGTCAGCATCGGATTTAGCGTCGCAATCGGATCTTGAAATATCATCGAAACCTCGCGACCCCGGCAGGCTCGCAATTCTGACCCGGATAGTTTCGTCAGGTCAGTTCCGTTCAATGTAACCGAGCCTTCAACGATTTTCCCCGGTGCATCTACAAGCCCCAACAAGGAAAAACCTGTGACAGTCTTGCCCGACCCACTTTCGCCAACCAACCCCATAATCTCGCCGCGCGCCAAATCAAAGGATACGCCATCTACAGCTTTGACCACGCCCGCACGGGTAAAGAAATGCGTTGCCAAGTCTTTGACGCTCAGGATAGGTTCAGTCATTTTCGCAGCCTTGGGTTAAACTGGTCGCGCACCTGATCTCCGACGATATTGATCGCCACGATCAGGATAATTAATGCCACACCGGGATAGACTGAAATCCAATACCGACCGCTCATCATATAGGGGAAGCCATTTGAAATGAGCATGCCAAGCGACGGTTCTGTGACCGGCAGGCCCAGACCCAGAAAGCTAAGCGTTGCTTCAAGCGAGATCGAATTCGCGATTTGGACTGTCGCAACAACAATCAGTGGTGGCGTGCAGTTGGGCAGCATGTGCCGCCACACCACCAATCGTGCTCTCAAAGGGGTTGCAAGGGCGGCCTCTATATAATCTTTGCCGCGTTCGGCTTTTGCGGCACCGTAGGCGGTACGCGCGAAATAGGCATATTGTGCAGCGACCAATGCGCCAATCAACTGCGCCTTGCCTTGACCGAGTAGTGCCACAATCACCAAAGCCAGCAAGATTGCGGGAAAGGATAATTGTAGATCAACAAGCCGCATAATCAGCGACTCAACGCGGCCTCCAATATACGCGGCAAGGATGCCCAGCGTCGTCCCGATGGTCAGTGAGACAAAGCCTGCAGCTAGGCCGATCTGAATGGAAATGCGCAAGCCATAAAAGATCGCCGACAGAAGATCGCGCCCCTGCGGATCAGTCCCCAGAACATGCGTGTACCCGCCTGTGCCCACAAATCCTGGTGGTCTGCGGCTATCCATCAGGGACAGGTTCACCAGATCATAAGGGTTTTGCGGTGAGATCAAGCTGGCAAAAAGCGCCAAAAGGATCATCAAGACAACGACAGCCAATGCCACCAAGGCGATCCTATTCTCACGGAACTCAGCCCAGAATCGGCCAAGTGGAGTGCTTGTGCTCATGCTGATGCTCCGTGACGTACGCGCGGATCAATTAAGGCGAAAGCCAGATCAATCAAAAAGTTAATGGTGACAAACAGGAATGCCACAAGGATCAGGTAGGCCACCATAACGGGCCGATCCAAGACACCAATGCTATCGATAATTAGCTTGCCCACTCCCGGCCATGAAAAGATCGTCTCGGTCACGACAGCGAATGCCAGCGTCGATCCCAGTTCAAGCCCAAAGACGGTGATGATCGGAATTGAGATCAGCTTGAGCAGATGGCGGCGCAGGATTGTCACCTCAGACAGGCCTGCAGCGCGCGCAAACTTGATGGTATCGGTCAGCATAATCTCGCGCGTACCCGCTCTGGCCAAACGAATCATCATCGCCAGTTTAAAAAGCGCCAGATTGGCCGCTGGTAAAGCGATATGTGACAGCCCATTCAGTGTTAGAAACGAAAAATCAATGCCAAAAACTGCAATTGTTTCACCACGCCCGCCGGCGGGGAACCAACCAAGATGGACCGCAAAAAATAAAATTAGTATCAGGCCTACCCAGAATGACGGCACCGAAAACCCAAGGACTGAGACCGCCATGATGGTTTTGGAAATCCAGCTATCAGGGCGGTAGCCAGCATAGATGCCAAGGCTTACGCCAAGCACGGTGGCCGAAATCACGGAAATCAGCACCAACTCAAGCGTCGCGGGCAGCCGACCACCGATCAGTTTCAGGACCGGCATATTATAGACAAATGACCGGCCGAAATCACCTTGCAGCAAGTTTGTGAGAAAGGTGAAATATTGCTCATACAGTGGTCGGTCGAGGCCAAGCCTGCGGATCGCGTCTTCGCGAATATCTTGCGTAGCATCAGGTGGGATAACGATATCGATGGGATTGCCGATGGCATAGACACCGAAAAAGACAATGACTGACATCACAGCCATTACTCCGATGGCTTGCAGAAGTCGCTGAATAATGAAGCCAAGCATCCGCTTTCCCTTGTGATAATAAAAGGCCAGGCAGCAGATCGGCCGCCCAGCCCCTTAATGTCTTTCGGCTCAGGGTGCGGGCGTGATAAAGAACGCCAACGTGTCTTCGTCAAAACGCGGGGCAAATTCCAGTGCGCCGGCTGTTGCACCCCAGACCGTCTGAAGCTGCACCAGGGAGATATAGGCCTTGTCTGCCATTACCTTTTCCATCGCCTGCTCATAGGCCGCGCGCCGCTGGCTTTCGTCCATCATGGTGGCGGCGGTTTCCAGTAGAATATCAACCTCATCATTCTTGTATCCGATGCGATTGAAGGCACCCAATCTCAAATCAGGGTTGTTCGAATGCGCAAGACTGCCCAGCGTATATGACGCCTCGCCAGTCAGTGTGCCCCATCCGTTCATGAACATCGAATAATCCAGCCGCGCCTGTGCAGGGAAGTAGACGGTTTTGGAGATCGCGTTGACGTTGGTCTTAATACCCACCTGCGTCAGCATCTGGCCCAGACCCTGACAGATTGCACCATCGCCCGGCAAGCGATCTGAGGTGCAATAAAGGTCCACCTCAAAGCCATCAGCATAGCCTGCTTCGGCCAGAAGTTCTTTGGCTTTAGTGGGATTATACTCTGGCTCTGGAATCCTTTCGCTGGACCCGAAGAAGCCCGCAGGCATCATCTGGTTGGCGGGTTTACCCAAACCTTCAAGCACAATATCGACCATGGTTTGACGGTCGATGGCATAGTCAATCGCCTGACGTACCCTTAGATCACGAAATGGGTTCTCATCCAGATCGGACCCGTCTATCGCACGTACCAGCGGCGTGTCTTCACGCTGATCAAGCTGAAGGTTCATCACATAAGCGCTATCACCTTTAATGGCCTCAACCGCGTCATCACGCTCAAGCGCCAGATAATCAACGGATGAAACGTAATTTATCACATCAACCTGTCCCGCTTTCAGCGCAGCAAGACGTGAACTGTCGTTGGGGATTTCTTTGCGAATTACTGTTTCCCATGCGCCCACTCCGCGCCAATAATCATCGTTCCGCTCAAGTACCAGATCGCCGTTTGGCTCCCAGCTGACATACTTATATGGGCCGGTACCAATGGTAGCCGCACCAGTATTAAAGCCTTCGGCTGCCGTTTCGGGTGTGGAATAATCCGCTGCTGCCTCGGATGAAACAATAAACAAACGGATAAAGTCATTGGGCAGCGTAGCCGCCTGACCATCGGTGTTGATATGCACTGTGTAGGGATCGATAATATCGACGCTCGACACACGGCGCACATAAATGGCCGTTGTCGTCGGGCCGGTCACAACCGGAATACGTTCAATTGAAAATTTCACGTCTTCCGCATCAAAATCGGACCCATCGTGAAACTTCACACCTTCGCGCAGCTTAAATTCCCATGTGTCGTCATCCACCGGGGTCCAGCTTGTCGCCAGACCCGGCTCAATCTGCAAATCGGTACCAGACCAAACCAGTGTATCAAAAATATGCTTGGCTGCCTCGGCGTGTGAGCCAAGAGCGGAGAAATGCGGATCCATTGATTCAGGTCCGCCGCGCACCCCCATTGTCAGGGTTTGAGCTGACACAGCACCCGCTGTAGTCAGGCTCAACACGAACGCAAGAGGTGTAAGGAATTTCCGGTATTGCATAGTTTACCCTTCCTGTTTTTTGGCGGGGCAGCAAACCCCGTCCTGTGATGCTTATCTATATTGTGTCCCATTTGGAACTTGCTTTCTCAGCATGTGTGCAGATAATGCGCTAGTCAAGTTCATTTTGGAACTCATTTGGATGAGCAAAGGGAATAGCATCGATATGGCAGATCCGCAGACTGCATCTGACCCGGAATTCGGCAAGCAAGAGTCGGGGCAAAGCCCCGACATGCTGGATGCGAAACTTTGGGAGAACCCCTGCCCTTTCACTTTTCGGATCAACTATCTGGCTTTGCTATATAATACGCCGCTGTATAGCTGGATTCAGGACACCTATGGGTTGAAACGGCCCGAATATGTGGTGTTGTATTCACTGGGTGTAGCCGATGGCGGCAGCGCGCGGGATATATCGGTTACATCAGGTTTTCCGAAGAACACACTCAGCCGAGCAATCAAACGCCTTGAACTGATGGGCCTTATTGAGGCGCGCGCCAAGGCACCTGGTGGCGGGCGCACACAGGCGCTTTGGTTGTCGGAAAAGGGTTGGGACCTGATTTACAAGACCCGCCCAACATTCGAAGCGCATGAAAAACGCATGCTAAACGCACTGTCAGAAGGAGAGCGGCAAATGCTGTTTGAATTAATGTCCAAAGTTGTGATGGCCGCACAGGACTGGGCAGGTGAACTGCCAGCCGAAGCAGGTACTCGGGTCAACGAAGCAGAAATAAGGAAACCGCAATGACAGTAGCAAACATGAATTGGCGTGATATCGAGGCAGCCGCAGCTCGCGACCCGCGCTGCATCTTGCCCATCGGCTCAACTGAACAACACGCGCAGCTGTCACTTTGCGTCGATATGATATTGGCGGAAAAGGTCGCAACCGAAGCTGCCGCTCCGCTGAATATCCCTGTCTTTCCAGTAGTGCCTTATGGTCTCGCCTCCTATTTCAACGACTACCCCGGCACCATCTCTCTATGTGTCGAGACATTGATGGCCGTAATCCGCGATATTATTGCATCACTTAGACGGTCTGGTTTTAGACAGATTCTAATCGTGAACGGTCACGGTGGCAACAACCCCGTGAGTGTATTGGCGCAAGAATTGATGGCAGAATATGGTGATGTGTCGATCAAGTTTCACAACTGGTGGAATGCCCCTGAGACATGGGCGAAGATTCAATCAATTGACCCTTCCGGCTCGCACGCCAACTGGATGGAGAATTTCCCCTGGACCCGACTGGCCCACGCACCTGCCCCAGACGGCAAAAAACCATCCGTCGATATGGCGCTGATGAATGCCTGCCCTCCAACGCAAACACGTGCTTTGCTTGCAGACGGCTCATTTGGCGGACCGTGGCAACGACCCGACGCTGACATGCTGGCGGTCTGGAAAACTGGCGTGGCAGAAACCCGTGCCGTGCTCGAAGGGCCTTGGGCGGACCGATCCCTTGATTTGACCCTATCTTAACAGGCGAAAAAATGACACGACTGCGCCGGGATCGCGGTCACGGGGGATTGAAAAGTAACAGCAATTGTAGTGGTTCAGATGTGATCTGACAGTTGGCCGTTTTTCTGGCGGCGTCTGTCAGGTGAAGTTCAGTTCACGAACTTTTCCTGCCAGGTTTCTTTCCCGTCCACTGCCCGGCAGGCGATTGCAAAGCAATCTGCCGAGATCCGCAGCACCGGCAGGTCGTGTTCTTCATGGAAGGGCAGCACTCGGTCGTTGAGCAGATCAGCGGCAGTGATCGGCGTCTTGGTGGTATAAAGCTTGGCATGCGCGACCTTACAATAGGTGTCCACATAGGTCTGCTGATAGACCCGCCCGGCTCCCTTGAGAGTGCCCACATAGAACGTGTCCTGTGAGCCCAGATACCCAGGGTGGGCCGTCTCGATCTCGCCGCAGGCTTCATCGTCCAGCTTCTTCTTTTCAAGCGCTTGGACCTGCGCCTCGGTCAGGATTGTGCCTTCTTCGGCAACCTTGATTTCCAGCGCCTTCAGGCGGGCTTTGAAGTTCGCCAGATCATGGCGTAGCCAGATCGACCGGACGTCGGAGGGTGACACAAACACCCCCAGCTTGCGCAGCTCGTTCGAAGTGCGGGCCTGACCGTACGCCGGGAAATCGGTGGCGGATTTGATGACCGCCCGCTCAACAGCCTCGTCAACGCGATTGGCCAGATTGGGTTTGCACCGCGTGCGCTCGAACAGCGCCTCGACGCCGCCTTCATCGACTGCTGATTTGTAGCGATAGAACGTGTCGCGCGACATGCCCATAACTTGGCAAGCCTTCGACACGTTGCCCAGTTCTTCGGCCAGGTTCAGCAGGCCGGTTTTGTGTTTGATGATCTTGTCGGTAGAATTCAACATTGTGGTTCCCTCGTTTGATGGTTTGGTTCGCACCACCATCAAAACGGACAACCATCATCTCACTCAAGAGATGCGCCGTCCCCATTCCAGCTCGCTGGGAAGGGGGCGGTGTCAGATCACATCGAGACTAATTCAGCTCAAAGCCTCATTCCGCCGGATCGCAACACGCTATGAAAAAACTTCAGCCAACTTCATGGCCATGATCAAACTCGCGTCTATCAGGCTATGGTGTCAGTTTTACGAGTCCGCTGCCTAGATGATTTCACAGGCTCTGGCCATCTTCGTTCTGTTCCACAATTAACCAAGCGCATGATCAGCTTACAATGTCAGTCATATCACGCCATTGTATTCGATCAGGCAAAGCATTGCCTTCAAAAAAGGCACGAAAAACTTCTACGACATCGTCAATGAACAAAACTTCGTCCGGTTGCATCGTCATATGGCCGCCGCCAAACATTAGAGTTTGTTTTCCTTCAAATGGCACCTTTGCTTGTGCCAAATATGCGCGATGGTGCTTCCCGTCATTTCGGTTCCGATGCTCAAGCACACAGGTTACACGACCACCTGCGATTTGTAGATAAGAACCGTCCTGTGCAGTCAAAATTGCAAATGAATGTGGTCCATAGCTTTTAAGATCACGCAAAGCTTTCTCCACACTGTCAAAATTTTTGACCTGAGTGGGCTTCTTTTTCTCGACTTCCAGTAACATTTTCATGGCAGATATATCGTTATGTTTCCTACAATTTTTCACCAGCAATTTGCCCAACGCCTTCAGCTGGGCCGAACCTATTCATGTACATATCATTGAAGTTCTGTTGACTTGTTTTTGAGCCACCGCCGCTTTTGCATTCGATGCCCCATAGCTCGCCACTGTCCGTTCGAATAACGGCATCGTACCTTCTCGTCGAAACCGCTGCACTGACGGTCAATTCCTCGCCAACGACATCAAATCCACTGTCCCGCAAATACTGAGTGTACTCTTGTGCTGACTTAGTGCCCGGTGATGGCAAACCACCCTGGCTTGCAAATTTTCCATCTGGTGTGCGGAAACTCCCATCTGGATACTCTCTGATAGGGGTTCCTCCATTATTTGAAGCCGCCCCCAGCGTTCCCCCGCCACCCAGGCTCAGTTGATACTGCCTCTGGCCATACGTCCCGGACAAACCGTACTGGTTCACGTCTCCGACACGACCACGGGTCGCACCCCGAACACCGGCTGCACCCGCCGCCAGACCACCAAGGCCCATGTCAATGGCAGCACCGATGCTGTCATAGCCGCGAACCGCCTCGACTGCGTCGGGATACTCCGCAAGCAGCGCCTGAATACTCTCATATTCATCCCGGTTGCCCCGGTCGGTCGTGAACCGGGGCATGTAGCGACGGCCCCGGTCGTACATTTCGGCATTTTGCATCGTCTCAGGCTTGTGATACCCCCAGCGCTGCGTCCCAAACCCGGGCACACCCCCGCAGGCTGCGGTGGAGCGGGCCCCCGCCGCACAGAGTGCATCTGCCACATAGGCCCGGCACGTCCCGCCCGTCGGGTCGGCGTCGCAGGCGGCCCGCAAGGCCTCATCGGTGAACCGGTCGAGGCCTTCGAAAAAGGCAATACGGTCGCGGTAGAACTCGAGATCCTGCGCGCTGCACCCGCCCTCGCGCTCACACTCCGCCAGCCGATACTTGGCCCATTGCAGCATGTCCGACTGAATATGCCAAAGGTAGTTGTTCTTGAAGCCCGAGCGTGCGGTGGAGGACCCGGCGGAGACGTTTTCGCCCCTGCCGCCAGAGAACAGGTAGCCTGCAAAGGCCCCGATCAGTTCGGCCCGGTTCAGTGCCTGACCTGCCCCCCGAAACTTCCCTCGTTCTGATGTAGAGTTTGCTCAACCTTTTGAAGGAGCAAACGAATGCGAAAGAGCCGTTTCACGGAAGTCCAAATCATTGGGATGATCAAAG
>NZ_JBTLNE010000060.1:0-22820 GCF_054457435.1 Halovulum sp. GXIMD14793
CTGAGAAAGCCCCAATCGTCAGACAGGTCAGCCAAATCGCAAAACCCGCAGGTCTATCAGGTGGAAATCAACAGCTGCCACAAGCGCCAGTGCCGCGCGAGCGGCTTCGTCCATGAGCCAAAACCTACACACGTTATAGTCTAAGCAAATGGCCACTATTTGAACGGCGTATATGCATTAACTACTATCGCTGCAACTACTATCGCTGCCCACCAAGAACCCGTTCAATCTGAGACAAACCTCTGGGGCCTTCATAAAGCTCAGCGCGAGAATACACGGGGTCATCCAAGGCTTCATCAACAGTGATGAAGCTCCAACCCTGAGCCCCATACCAATCAAGCAGTGTGCCTAGGTGATCCGCGTTTATCCGATTTAGGTGTATTAGCAAAATGTGGTCTACATCGCCGCCAAGTTCATCAACTGCGAGCGTTTGAAAATACGCGGTACGCTCTTGCATATGGGCAAGATAGTGCTGAGCTATGATCGCGGCGGCATCATCTTCGCCCTCTTCCAAAGCCTTCATGTAGTCGGCGTTGAACCGCCATTCATCGTTGTCGATAGTTACCGGAACATTGCGATACCCGAGATCAGCCAAGACTTGCATCGCAGCATCTCGTTTGGCAGCGGTTTCACCCTGGCGTAGATAAGGAAAACGGTAGTATTTCGGCCCATTTATCCATTCAGCCAAAGCTTCATCTGTCCGCAGAGTTTCAAGATGAAAGTCGTCAGCAGTTAGATTTCCGTAGTCAGGATGGGACCAGCTATGGTTTCCAATTGCATGACCCGCATCGGCGAAAACCTGAAGCGCTGGACGTGTTTCCGGACTAATATTTTGCCCGATCACAAACCCGGTGGCCACGATACCATGTTGCCGGAGAGCGGATGTGATGCTCTCGGCATATCGCAGGCCGTCTACTGGGCTTGCGCCACCAAAAGTTACGTAAGGAAGGTCATCAACGGTTATTGCAACACGAGAGGGGCTTGTCGAAATTGGAACATCCGGGGTGTCAGAGACTGGGCTGCCATCTTCTCTGCAGGCCGCTAAAATCAAGCCAATTCCTATTAACAGGAACGATCTCCAGTTTTTCATGATCGTCCATTCTAACATGTCCGAGACCCGTTGATTTTCGATTTTTTACATTTGCACCAAGCTTGAAAGTCGGTCGCAACCAGGCAAATATCTCCGTACAGTGAACTGCCGCGCTCAGGGAGTAAACTATCTAAAGCGTTTCGAGTTTACCTTGAGACATCACATAAAATCGAAACGCGTACACCCTATAGGTTGATCACTGCGTTTCGGGGTAATCCTTTGTCTCAGGTTTATCCCGAAACGCTTTAGCACGGCACAGGAGAGGACGTGGCGGCCCAGACGAGCGCGGCCCGGGCTGGATGCACGGGTGGGCTTAATGGTCAGCACATGCGCTGTATCTAGACAGTGTTTCAGCTCGCCGTCTTCAGACTTTCCTCAATGTAAATTTCGCGCAGCCGTTTCGCGATTGGCCCCGGGGTTCCGTCGCCAATGGTCACGCCGTCGATTTCCACCACCGGACCGACAAAGGTTGAGGCGGAGGTGACAAACGCCTCTGCCGCGTCGCGGGCCTCTTCGACGGTAAAGGGGCGTTCTTCGATGCGGATCTGTGCCTCGCGGGCGAAACGCAGGATGGCGGCCCGGGTGATGCCATGCAGGATGGCATTGGACAGATCGCGGGTCACCACCGTGCCATCGGATTTGACGATATAGGCGTTGTTCGAGGTGCCCTCTGTCACGAACCCGTCCTCGACCAGCCAGGCATCATCGGCCCCGGTCTTTTTCGCCGCCATCTTGCACATGGACGGGGCAAGCAGTTGCACCGTCTTGATATCGCGCCGCGCCCAGCGGATATCGGGCATGGTAATCACCTTAAGCCCTTTGGTCGCGACCGGGCTGTCGATGACCGGTTTCGCCTGCGTGAACAGCACCAGCCCCGGCGTGGCATTTTCCGGAAATACGAAATCCCGGTCGGCAGCCCCGCGTGTGACCTGCAGATAGATCATACCTTCGGTCAGTTCGTTGCGGTCGATCAGTTCACGGTGGATCGCCTCCAACTCTTCATCCGAACACGGCGGCGTCATCTCCAACTCGGACATCGACCGGTTCAGCCGGGTCATATGCGCGGGATAGTCGATCAGCTTGCGGTCAATCACCGAGGTGACCTCATAAACCGCATCCGCCATCAGAAACCCACGGTCGAAGACCGAGATTTTTGCGTCTTCTTCGGGCAGATAGTCACCATTCACATAGACGATGCGGCTCATGTATTTGTCCTCAGCACGAAATGGCATGGCGAAACCTCGTCATATTCTGACGGGGCCGGGTCACAATCCAACGGGAAAACCGGCGAAGGGATGGGTTTGAAGTTCAGGTCGCCTTCGATCTTGCGCTGACGCGGATCGGCAACGGGCACTGCGGATAGCAGAGATTTGGTGTAATCGTGGCGCGGATCCTCAAAGATCGCGGCGCGCGGCCCGATCTCGACAATGCGACCCAGATACATCACTGCCGTGCGATGGCTGACCCGTTCGACCACTGCCATATCGTGGCTGATAAACAGAAAGGAAATCCCCATTTCGGCCTGAAGGTTCAGCATCAGGTTCAGCACCTGCGCCTGGATTGAAACATCCAGCGCCGAAACCGCTTCATCCGCGACAATCAGCTTGGGGCTAAGCGCAAGGGCGCGCGCGATTGCCACGCGCTGGCGTTGACCGCCAGACAATTCATGCGGATAGCGCCGCATGAAGCTGCGCGGCAGCTCCACCTTGTCGAACAGTTGTGCGACCTGGTCTTCCAGGTCCGCGCCCTTTGCAATGTCATAGTTCTTCATCGGCTCAGCAACCTGGTCAGACAGCCGAATCCTGGGATCAAGGCTGCTGAACGGGTCCTGGAACACCATCTGGATATCCTGCCGGGCCTGATGCAGTTCTTTCAGATCCATCGCCATGACGTCTTTGCCGTCCAGCATGATGCTGCCCGACTGAGGTTCGACCAGACGCATGATCGACCGGCCTGCCGTCGACTTGCCGCAACCGGATTCGCCGACCAGCGACAGGGTTTCTCCGACCCCCATGTTGAACGATACATCCTCAACCGCATGCACATTTGAGATATGCCGCCGGAAAAAGCCGCCCTTGACCGGGAAGCGCGTGGTCAGATTTTTGACCTCCAGCAACGCTTCATCGGTGCGCGCGGCAGGAGGCGTGGCTTCGATCTTGGGCTCGCCGGGAATATGGAACGGCTCTGGTGCGGTCTTGCCTTTCATCGACCCCAGACGCGGGACCGAGGCCAAAAGCGCCTGTGTATATTCGTGCTGAGGGTTTTCAAAAATCTGTTCGACAGGGCCTTCCTCAAGCTTGTTGCCCCGATACATGACGACAACGCGGTCAGCGACCTGGGCGACCACCGCCATGTCATGAGTGATGAACAGAACGGCCGTGCCGACCTCTTTCTTAAGCCGGTTGATCAGCGCAAGGATTTCGGCCTGAATGGTGACATCCAGCGCGGTCGTCGGCTCATCAGCGATCAGCAATTTTGGCTCACAAGCCAGCGCCATTGCGATCATCACGCGCTGACGCATCCCGCCGGACAGCTCATGCGGATATTGCTTCAGGCGGCGCTCTGGCTCCGGGATACGGACCTGTTTCATCAGTTCCAGCGCACGGGCGCGCGCGGCGGATTTCGACATACCTTTGTGAACTCGCAGCCCTTCGGTCAGCTGACGTTCGATGGTGAACACCGGGTTGAGGGCGCTGATCGGCTCCTGAAAGATCATCGCAATGTCATTGCCGCGAATGGCGCGCATCTTGCGATGGTCCTGCTGGCCCAAAGACAGGACGCCCGTGTCGCCGTCACGTCGCAGTTCCATGGTGCCGTTGGTGATCTTGCCGCCGCCGAATTCGACCAGCCGCATCATTGCCAGTGAACTGACCGATTTGCCCGAGCCGCTTTCGCCGACGATGCACACAGTTTCGCCCGGCTTGATATCGAACGAGACATCTTCCACGCCAACGACTGTGCCGTCATTGGTCTCAAACTCGACCCGAAGGTTATCAACCTTCACCAGCGGATCATCCAGCATATCTATACTCCCCAAGAACTTTTGGCACAGACTAAACTGCCGTGCCCGGACTTGAAACCGGCAAATCCGACACCGCCGCGCCTGTAGGGTGGGTTTAAACCCACCCTACCCCCACAGCGCTGGTTGCGACGGATGCGCACCCGCCTCATCATAATGCAGCGGTGGCTCGCGGTCCTTTGCCAACAGCAGAGGGCCATCTAGGTCAACCACCTCAGCACCTTGTGCCACCAGCAGCGCAGGGGCCATTGCCAGCGACGACCCAACCATGCACCCGACCATTACCTGATATCCTTCGGCGCGCGCGGCATCCCGCAATTTCAGCGCTTCCGTCAGGCCACCGGTCTTATCCAGCTTGATATTGACCATGTCATACTTACCCGCCAGCCCGGCCAGTGACGCCCTGTCATGACAAGCCTCATCCGCGCAGACCGGCAGCGGTCGGTCCATGTCTGCCAATGCCGCATCCGCACCCGCTGGAAGGGGTTGTTCCACCATCGCGACCCCCAGGCTCACCAGCACCGGGGACAGTTTGGCATAGGTTGCAGCATCCCAGCCTTCATTCGCATCAACAATGATCCGCGCCTCAGGCGCACCTGCCCGAACGGCCTCTATCCGGGGGATATCCTCCGCCCCGCCGCCAAGCTTGGTCTTTAGCAAAGGGCGGTGCGCATGTTTGGCTGCCTGTGCCTGTATTTTCTCAGGCGTATCCAGCGAGAGGGTATAAGCGGTGATCATCGGTTTTGGCGCGTCCAAGCCGGCCAGTTGCCAGACCGGCTGCCCGGTGGCTTTCGCCTGCCAATCCCACAAAGCGCAATCGACCGCGTTGCGTGCCGCCCCCGGCGGCAGGGCAGATTGCAGGGCATCCCGTCCGATGTCTTGGGGCAGTCCTTCAATCTGGGCTCGCACGCTTTCAAGCGTCTCGCCATAACGGGCGTAAGGCACGCATTCGCCGCGCCCCGTCACACCATCACGCGTCACGGTCACTGTCAGAACCTTCGCCTCGGTTCGGGACCCGCGGGATATGGTAAACACCTCGGCCAGCGGAAAGATATCAGCGGTTACGCGGATCATGCCAGCGCATCCACAAGCTTGCCCGCACCATAGCGGAACGGATCCGTGGCGGGCAGGCCCATCTGTGCTTCGAGCTCAGCCAGATAATCCTCGGCCGCCGCCTCTTCCATCGCCTTTGTATTGACCGAGATCGCCACACTGCGCGCATCAGGATTGACCACATGCGCCAGCTTTTCACCGACATCCCGCAATTGATCGAGTGAGGGTAGCGCATAACCGGGCAGGCCGCGCATATGGGTGCGCGTCGGCTCATGGCACAGGATCAGGGCATCGGGTGCGCCGCCGTGAATAAGTGCCATCGTAACGCCGGAATAGGAAGGATGGAACAAACTGCCTTGCCCTTCGATCAGGTCCCAATGATCCGGCTCATTGTCCGGTGTCAGCCATTCCACCGAACCGGCCATAAAATCCGCCACAACCGCATCGAGCGGCACGCCCGAGCCTGTGATCAAAATCCCGGTCTGCCCGGTGGCCCGGAAGGTGGCCTTAATCCCCCGGGTCAGCATCTCGCGCTCCATAGCAATCGCAGTATACATCTTGCCAACAGAACAATCCGTGCCGATCGCCAGACAGCGCTTACCGGTTCGCTTTTCCCCATTGGCAATAGGGTACACCATATGCGGCACCCGCACGTCATGTAAAAGCCGCCCTTCTGTCCGGGCCAACTCTGCCAGATCCGGTTCGTCCCGCAGCAGATTATGCAGCCCTGATGCAATATCCATTCCCGCTTTCAACGCATCTTTCAGCACCTGCTTCCACACCGGAGAAATCACGCCACCCCGATTGGCCACCCCGATCACCAGCGTCCGCGCGCCGGATGCAACGGCCTGCTCTATCGTCATCTCCTGCAAACCCATATTCGCATTGCAGTCTGGCAAACGAAGCTGCCCGACGCAGAAATTCGGTCGCCAGTCCTTGATCCCCTGAGCCACTTTGGCCGCGAGTGGGTCAGGCGCATCGCCAAGAAACAAAAGATACGGAGTATTGATCATAATCAGGCCCTCAGGGTGAGTCGTTAGGCACAGCCTAGCGAAGGTTTCCTGCAGTACCAGAGGTTTTTACGCGGCATCACAATGCGATATCGCAGTCTATCGCAAAGTTTGACCCGCCTTTCTATCATTTGGCAGATCATATGATAGACTCTGTGTTGTTTAGCTGGCACAAAGCAGATCCTTAAACCGCTATCTGACCGATTTCGTTGGCGATCCCAATTTTTGAGCTGCAAGCTCAACCTACAACGCCAACGCGGACTACACGTATAATCCGTTTGCGGTCGAATTCCCGAGATAACCTATACGGCCTTAACCCGTGCTAAAGCGTTTCGAGTTTACCTTGAGACATCACATAAAATCGAAACGCGTACACCATATAGGCTTATCACTGCGTTTCAGGATAATCTTTTGTCTCAGGTTTATCCCGAAACGCTTTAATGCCGACACCCAGGCTCGCCAACGCAGCCCAATAGTCAGGATAGGTCTTTCCGGTGCAGGCGGGGTCGAGAATGGTGATCCCGCCGACTTTCAGACCAGCCAGGGCGAAACTCATCGCGATACGATGATCTGCATAGGTTTCAATCCGGGCAGGCAATGTCTGCCCCCCAAGCGAAGGATCGCCGTGAACCAGCAGATCGTCACCGTCTTCTTCGGCAAGGCCGGGCCGGATTCTGTTTAGTTCGGTGGCCACAGCGCGGATACGATCACATTCCTTAACCCGCAGATTTTCAATGCCAGTGAACCGAACCGGGGTGGTGTTGAATGCCGCCAGTACCGCCAGCGTCGGCACGGCATCCTGCATCTGCGCACCGTTAATGATAGCGGGCAGGTTGGGAAAGCTGCTCATCACCGCATGGGCCGCAGCGTCGGGCTGGGTAAAGCGAGAAACTGGAATGCCCGGGTCGATCTCTCCACCGGTTAGTTTCTCGGCCGCCCAAAGATACGTCGCTGCCGAGGCATCGGGCTCAACAGCAATATCCGCAGCCTGATAACCGGTGGGTGCAACCTGCCAGGCACCAGGTCCGGCCTCCATAATGATCGCGCCAAACCTGACCATGGCCGCAAGGGTTAGCTCCACATAACCACGAGCCCCGATCTGCGCGCCCGTCAGGGCTACGGTCACCGGTGCAGGCATGCGTGCTGCCAGCATCAACAAGGCAGAAACATACTGGCTGGACAATCCGCCATCAATCTCGATACGGGGGGATGACATATGAAAGTCGCTAAAGCCACTTGTACCCTTCAGGGTAACCGGGGGGCAGCCATTGGTGTCTTCGATATCGATCTGAAGTGATTTTAGTGCCTGTACCAAGGGCGCAATCGGGCGCTGGCGCATCTCCTCATCACCGTCGATGGTAACCGGGCCGTCCGCCAGTGCGGCGGCTGCCGTTAAAAATCGCGTTGCGGTTCCGGCATTCCCCAGCATCAGCGGCTCTGAAGGGGCCGTCAGGCTGCCGGTCGATGTGACGGTGAAACTGGTGGCGTCAGGCTCGTCCACCTGCACGCCCATCTGTCGCAGAGCTGCCGCCATCAGCTCGGTGTCCCGGGATTTCAGCGCGCCGGAAATATGGCTGGTGCCTTGGGCCAATGCTGCCAATAGCAACACTCTATTGGTGATGGATTTTGAGCCTGGCAATGTCACAGCGCCCCGCAGCGGGGCTGACACAGGCTGAATGGTCAGCGCATCCATATCCTGAACTTTATCGAGGTCTATCATCGTGCCGCTCCTTCAAGATGCCTTTTGTCAGAGACAATTGAAAAGCGCAATTAATCGGTAAGCACGCACCGTGTTTGCTGTCGATGGTGGGTTATCACCCACCCTACGCCGGGGCGACGCTTTGTGTAGGGTGGGTGATAACCCACCACGGACCACCGGACGGGGTCAGTGCACAGAAACCGGTTGAAACTCATTCATTCGGGCTAGCGTGAATGCGCGTTTTCGGTCGTCCACCACGGCAAGAATATCACCACTGGCATCATGCACGGAATAGGCATGACTGCGTCCATCCATATGCTGACGAAACTCTTCGGGCAGATCCTCGGCTCTGACTGAGCGCACATAGGCAATCGGCGCGCCTCCCTTGGTCTTACAGGATGGATAATCCATTGGGCTTACCCCTTGTTGATCCGGATTGTACGCACAACGGTTTCCGGCTGCTGACGTTTCAGGTCGATATGCAGCAGCCCGTTCTCAAGCTGCGCGCCATCAACCTCAACCCCGTCGGCCAGGACGAAGCTTTTCTGAAACTGCCGTGCTGCGATGCCGCGATGCAGGAAAATCCGATCCGCGTCATCCTCTGCCTGCCGACCGCGCACCACAAGTTGCGCGTCTTCCAGCGTGATATCCAGGTCACTTTCGGCAAACCCGGCCACCGCAAGCGTGATGCGATAGGCGTGATCGCCCTTTTGTTCAATGTTGAACGGGGGGTATCCTTCGTTCCCGGATTTCGCTGTCCGCTCCATTAGGCGGTCAAGCTGTTCGAAACCCAGAAGATAGGGATGAGAGGCAAAACTCACCTTGGTCATGTCTTTTGATCGTCCTTCGTCAAGCAACTTTCGCAGAAAGGCCCCATTACGGCGACCTTTCCGCTTGAAAACATGGGGGCTGAAAGGCGACAATACAAGGGTTCTAGCCGGGACCTTGCCAGAATGACCGATCTTCCGAAGATGGACCACGAAGAGGTGGTCAAGGTGCGCCTGACCGCGCTAAGTGCTGTTCATCGGGAGTTGGACGAGCAGATCAAAGCCCTGGAAGAAGATGGGTGCTCTGACATGCTGTTGCTGCGGCGCCTGAAGAAACGCAAACTAGGGCTAAAAGACCAGATCGCCCGGCTTGAGGATGAACTGAACCCTGACATCATTGCCTGAGGGGGCCCATGACCCGAAAACTCAAAACCTCCGTCGCCGACATGGTCGCGGCTGCCCGCAGCCGGATCAAGGAGTTATCTGCCGTCGAAACAATCGCGCTGCTGGATGATCCCGATACGGTGATCGTCGATTTGCGCGACATCCGCGAGCGTCAGCGTGAAGGGGCCATTCCCGGCGCTTTTCACTGTCCGCGTGGCATGCTGGAATTCTGGATCGATCCTGACAGCCCTTATTATAAAGACATCTTTGACCACGACGCCAAATTCGTTCTGCATTGCGCGGCTGGCTGGCGGTCTGCGCTGGCGGCGGACACGATGCAAAGCATGGGTTTTGACAAGGTTGCGCATATCGACGGCGGCTTCAAAGCTTGGAGAGATGCGGATGGACCGATTGAACCTTTGGCGAAGGGGCCGGCATGAATGATCCGTTGATTGGTATTGTCATGGGCTCACAATCGGACTGGCCGACGATGAAACTGGCTGCCGATATCCTAGATGAGTTGGGTGTCGGGTATGAGACCAAGATCGTCTCGGCCCACCGGACGCCAGACCGGATGTTCGCCTATGCTGAGACGGCGGTGGATCGGGGCTTGCGCGCGATCATTGCAGGTGCAGGCGGTGCCGCGCATCTGCCAGGAATGCTGGCCGCGAAAACCCGGGTACCGGTGCTGGGCGTGCCGGTTCAGTCGGCGGCCCTGTCCGGTGTCGACAGCCTTTATTCCATCGTGCAAATGCCCAAGGGTGTTCCGGTTGCCACCTTTGCCATTGGCGAGGCTGGGGCTGCGAATGCCGGGCTTTATGCTGCGGCGATGCTGGCCACCACCGATGCAGCACTAGCCGACCGTCTGGACACCTGGCGCGCCACGCAGACCGCTGCCGTTGCTGAGGACCCACGGGATGAATAAAGCTCTGCCGCCGGGCAGTTCCATCGGCATTCTTGGCGGCGGACAGTTGGGCCGAATGCTGAGCCTGGCCGCCGCCCGTCTGGGCCTGCGGTGCCACATCTATGAACCCGGTGCAAATCCTCCTGCGGGGCAGGTCTGCGACCAACTGACCACAGCCAGCTATGATGATATCGCTGCGCTTGAGGCCTTTGCCCGCTCCGTCGATGTGGTGACATATGAGTTCGAGAATATTCCAACCTCAGCACTTGATGCCATTGAGGCTATCGTGCCGATCCGGCCGGGCCAGAGCGCATTGGCCGCATCACAGGACCGGGCTGCGGAAAAATCCTTTCTGGCCGACATTGGCCTGACCACCGCGCCCTTTGCGAAAGTTGATTGCGAACGCGACTTGGTCGAAGTGCTGACACAAATCGGCACCCCTGCCATCCTGAAGACCCGGCGCTTTGGCTACGACGGCAAAGGTCAGGTGCGGATCATGCCTGACACCGATGCCGCCTCGGCCTGGCAGGCCATTGGCGAAGCGCCCTCTGTGCTGGAGGGATTTGTCGATTTCAGCCGCGAAGTCTCGGTCATCGGGGCGCGCGGTCTGTCAGGCGATGTCGTCTGTTTTGATCCCGGTGAAAATGTTCACCGGGACGGGATCCTGCACACAACCACAGTGCCCGCAGCATTGACCGCCGGTCAGGCGCAGGATGCCGTTTTACTGACAGGGCGTATCCTGAATGCACTGGACTATGTCGGCGTGTTGGGGGTGGAGTTATTCGTCACCCAAACAGGCCTGATCGTGAATGAAATTGCCCCGCGCGTGCACAATTCAGGGCATTGGACGCAGAACGGGTGTGTGATTGACCAGTTCGAACAGCACATTCGCGCGATTGCGGGCTGGTCGCTGGGCGACGGGGCACGCCATTCGGATGCTGTGATGACAAATCTGATCGGAAACGATGTTGACGCCTGGCAGAACCTTGACGGTGCCTTGCATCTTTACGGAAAGGCCGAGGCCAGGCCGGGGCGCAAGATGGGGCATATCACCCGTATCGCGCACCGGCGGGATTGATCAGCCTTCGTAACCCTGACGGGCGGCGTTGGCCTTGGCGTCCTTCGGTGCTTTGTAACCTTCGGTGGATGCACCGATGATCTGACCGTTAGAGGCCCGGCGACGCCAGCGGTTCTCGCCACGCTTGTCCTTGTAGAACTCCCACTTATCGGTGGGGTTCGGACCGCGCTTCATGTTCTTTTCGCAATCCGCCTTAGACTTGTAGCCCTCGGAAGAGGCGCCAACAATCTGGCCATTCGTGGCCTTGCGCCGCCAGCGAAATTCGCCGCGTTTGTCTTTGTAGACTTCGAACTTGTCGTCTTCTCCAGCCATGAATCTCTGATCCCTGATATGCCGGTTGCCACCGGTCGTTAGAACTGTTGCAGCCCCGCACCGGCTACGGGCAGCAGTTTGGCAAAAAAAAAATCAATGACGCAAGCTTTCCTTTCGGGAACAGCCGGGATTTGTTGCAGATTGGCGGCGGCGCGCCAATCCCGATGCACAGAGGTCACAGGTTCGGGGTTGCGTCCGGACGCCCCCTGCCGCAAGGCTGTTGCTATGTCTGCGCCTCCTCGCCTTGCTGTTCGTGCTGTTATCCTCAAGCAAGATCGGCTGCTGATCGTGAATGCTTATTCCGACAGCCAAAGCGACTTGTGGTGCCTGCCTGGCGGCGGGGTAGAGCGGGGGACCTCCCTGCCAGACAACCTGAAACGAGAGGTTTACGAGGAAACCGGGCTGCATATCGCCGTCGGCCATATGCTTGGCGCCAATGAGTTTCACAATCCTGCCGACGGCTTTCATCAGGTTGACCTCTACTTCGCGTCAACCATCCTGTCCGGGACGCTGTCCTCTGATTGGACCGATCCAGAAGGTGTCGTCACCCAGCGCCGTTTTGTAACGTAGGCGGAACTGGCGGAGCTGCGCTTCAAGCCTGACAGCCCGCCGCAAATGGCATTCCCGCCTGCGGGGCCAGCAATTTACGATCCACTGGAACACTTGATCCGCTGACCGGCCATCGGCGGTTTGCCGAGCATCGGCCGCTTGCAGGAGATTGCCGCGCGCGCGGCCAATCTGTCATGTTATGGTTTGGCCAAGACGGACCGGATCGGGAGTTGAATGTGATCGCCACATTCCTGCGTATCGCCACCTTGTGCCTGACACTTACCGCATGTGGTGGTGCGCCCGACACGCCGGTCGTTGCGCTTTATCCCAACGAGACACCTGAGCTGCGTCAACAAATTGTTGCGGCGGCGCGGCGCTACGATGTGCCGGTCTCGCTCGTCCAAAAAGTCATCGTGCGCGAAAGCACGCATCGGCCAGAGGCACGAAACGGACCCTATATGGGGCTGATGCAGATTCATCCCAATACCGCTCGCGGCATGGGCTACGAAGGCCCACCCGAGGGTTTGCTTGATGCAGAGACCAACCTTAACTACGCCGTCAAATATCTACGCGGTGCCTGGCTTGTCTCGGGCGGGAATGAGGATGAGGCAGTGAAGTGGTACGCGCGCGGGTATTATTACGAGGCTAAGCGGCTGGGTCTGCTGGAAGAAACCGGACTGCGCTAAGCAAACTTATGTGATCGGTCCAGCCGGCGTCGTATCACCTCGGCGATACACAGGCTGGATATCCAGCACGCCCAGGACGTGAAGGGGTAGAGAACCGAGAACAGCACCCCAAGAACCATCCCAAGCGGCAGGATCAAGCACAGCGTGATTGCAGCGCAAGTCAGGCCATAGCTGCGCCAGATCCAAATTCGGTGCGCCGCAAAGTCTCGCATCACCGCTTTTCGCCAGGCGATCAGCGTGACCGCCAACCATAGTACTGCCAGCAGTCCAAACCCCGCTTGTGCAACTGGACCTGCTTCAGAATATGGGGCGATCGCCAGGCCGCCGATGCCGCCAAGAAGGCATGCGAAAACGTATATGCGACCCGCAAGCCGGTGCCAGTTGCTGCGTCGGGTGCGCGGCAGAAACTGCCAAACGCCGATTGCAAGTGCGACGGAGCCTCCGGCGACATGCATTAAAGCGTTTCGGGATAAACCTGAGACAAAAGATTACCCTGAAACGCAGTGATAAGCCTATATGGCGTAAGCGTTTCGATTTTATGTAATGTCTCAAGGTAAATGCGAAACGCTTTAGAAACAGGACAGGTCGGTCCGCCAATTGGGAAACCATGATCGGCGGGGCCAGCCTGCTTCCGATGACGAAGTAGTGCAGACTGAATAGCGAAACGCCCATAGCCAGAGTTGTTAGGATCAGGAATGGAAGTGTCTTGATCTGTATGTCATGCCCCAATCTTGACATTGTAAAGATATGCCAGCGAATATTGACGGTGTCAAGATAGACGTGCAGACTCTGCTTTCAAGAAGGACAAAGTCTTGAGTAAAGAAGAAAAATCTCCCTACCATCACGGCAACCTGCGCAAGGCTATGCTGCGCGCCGCCGCTACCATCATAACAGAAAGCGGTCTATCCGCGCTGACGCTTCGGGCATGTGCACGGGTGGCCGGGGTATCTCATGCAGCGCCAGCGCATCATTTTGGCGACCTGCGCGGGCTGCTCACTGCGCTTTCGACGCAGAGCTTCAAGATGCTGGGTGATCAAACAGAGGCCTTACGCATCGAACACAAGGACAAGCCTGACAAAGCGTTTGGAGCACTTGGACGTATCTATGTGCAATTTGCACAGCAGCATCCGGACCGGTTTCGTCTTATGATGCGCTGCGATATTGTTGACTACTCCGATTCAAGGTTCAAAGCTGCGGCGACGCGGTGCTTCAAGTCTATGACCAACATCATTGCGCTGGCCAGCGGCCATGCGCCCGTGGTCTTGCAGGAATTGACGGGAAAGGGCGGAGACGGTCAACTGGCAAGGGATGTCGTAATGACCTGGAGCCTGATCCATGGCTTTGCCCACCTCCGGATCGAAGGGAACTTCGACCCCTTTGCCCCAAACATAGGCGGACAAAAGTTTGATGACTTGACCTGGGATGACATAGGGCGCCGCATCGGCGAACTTATCCTAAAGCCCAAGACAGGCAGCCAACCTTCATCGGATTGATCGTGCACGCAACGTGTAAAATCAGATATTGGCTGGCAAGAATTCAACTTAGTCGCATCTGAACATGTTATCCCGCCCCTTGCGCAGTACCTTGCCCCGTGATTTACCAAAAAGCAAAGAACCCACGAGGAGCCGCATGGAAAAGTTCACAAATTTGACTGGTGTTGCTGCACCGTTGCCCATCATCAATGTCGATACTGACATGATCATCCCCAAGCAGTTCCTTAAGACCATCAAACGAACAGGTCTTGGAAAGAACCTGTTTGATGAGATGCGTTATGACGATGATGGCAACGAAATTCCTGACTTCGTGCTGAACAAACCAGCCTATCGCGAGGCGCAAATACTGGTCGCGGGCGACAATTTCGGGTGTGGGTCCAGCCGTGAACATGCGCCGTGGGCGCTGCTTGATTTTGGCATCCGCTGTGTCATTGCGCCCTCATTTGCGGATATTTTTTACAACAACTGTTTCAAAAACGGCATCTTACCTATTGTACTGCCCCAGGAAGACGTAGACAAACTGATGGAAGACGCCCAACGGGGGGCAAATGCACGTCTAAGTATCGACTTGGAAAACCAAGTGATTTCGGGGCCAGATGGTGGTTCCATTTCTTTTGAGGTCGATGCTTTCAAAAAGGAATGCTTGTTGGGTGGACTCGACGATATCGGTCTAACTCTGAAAAACGAAGAAAAGATCGACGGATTTGAGAAATCTTACGCAGAATCGACACCCTGGCTATAGCGCGCGGTCCAATCTGACGGACCGTCGAAGCGGAGGAGGCGACTCTTGATTACACGTTTGGTAGGGGCACTTATACGGGCCTTGCTTGTCGTTGTGGTAATCGCAGCACCATCAATGCTGCTGCCGAATGCCTCGGATGCAAGCCGTGAGATTTCCCTGATTGTTGCCGGTGTCGCTGCGGCCTTTACGCTATTCGAATACGCCTCGACCCATCCCGGCCTGATCGATTTCCGCTTTGCTCCGCCCTATAATCGCGTGCGCTTTGTGGCTTTTGCAGCACAGATATTTATTCTGACTTTCCTGTGCCGGGCGTTTGATGACCCGAATGCGGATGCGTTTTCCCGCTCGTTGCTGGGACTGGCGGATCAAGCTATCGCACTGCTGGATTTCCCGCTTAGCCCGGTCAACGTTGCCGCAACCATGATCGGGGCCGGCGAGAACACAGACTTCGTTCTTCAGTTAAAGCGCGCTGCCGGCCTGAGCTTTCTGATCACGTTCTGCTCACTGGTCGCCTTTGCGTTGATCCTGTGGTTCTTCCGCTGGCCGGTGGGACGGCGGGATTTCAACCTCTGGATCAACTTGCCCACCTTCGAGCCTGGCTATGGCCGCGACGTGGAACGCCGGTTGTCGCGCGATGGGCTGACCAACCTTCTGGCCGGAATTGCGTTTCTGTTCCTGCTGCCGGTTCTGCTATCGCGGGCCAGCGGCTGGTTTGACCCCTCGGTGCTGTCGAATTACCAACCGCTGGTCTGGGGCGTGACCTTGTGGGCGTTTTTCTCGGGCTCTTTGGTGATCCGTGGTGCCGCCATCCTGAAGGTCGCCTATCTGGTCAAGCGGTCGCGGGGCTAGGATGCGCCTGGCGGTCGCAGCCTGGTTGCTGCTGACCGGGCCGCTTTGGGCCGATACGATCCGCGTTGCCACCTTCAACGCCAGCCTGTCGCGCAAAGAGGCGGGTCTGCTGGTCGCTGACCTGCTGAAAGGTGATGACCCGCAGATTGCAAAGGTCGCGGCCATTCTGCGCCAAACCCGCCCGGATATCCTGCTGATCAATGAAATCGACTACGACGCAACCGAACAGGCACTGACCCTGTTCAAGGACGCGCTGCGTCAGGATGGCCCCGGCGGTCCCGGCCTTGACTACCCGCATCACTTCACCGCCCCGGTCAATACGGGCGTGCCAAGCGGCGTTGATCTGGATGGCGATGGGCGCAAGGCGGGGCCTGGGGATGGCTTTGGCTTTGGTTTTTTCTCTGGCCAGTACGGCATGGCAGTGCTCAGCCGCTATCCGCTGGGACCAACGCGGACCTTCCATAATCTGCTGTGGCAGAACTTTCCGGACTCATTTCTGCCCGTGAACCCCGATGGCACGCCATTCCCTTCGGCTGAGGCGCGTTCGGTGATGCGCCTATCCTCCAAATCGCATTGGGACATCACGGTTGAAACACCAGACGGCCCCCTGCACATCCTTGCCAGCCATCCCACCCCACCGGTCTTTGATGGGCCAGAGGATCGAAACGGCCGCCGAAATCACGATGAGATCATCTTCTGGCACCGCTATCTGGGTGGTCAGACCATAGCATCGGATCAAGGGCCACATCGCTTCGACGGGCCGCATTTCGTTCTGCTTGGTAATCTTAACGCCGATCCAAATGATGGCGATGGCCGCCGCGAGGCGATCACGATGCTTCTCAACCACCCGCGCCTCACAGACCCCCGCCCAAGCAGCACAGGCGCGATTGAGGCCGCCACCGGCCCGGTCAACGCGGCACATCAGGGCGACCCCGCCCTCGATACCGCCGATTGGAATGACACCGGTCCCGGGAACCTTCGCGTCGATTACGCCCTGCCATCCCGCAGCCTGACGACCGCGGCCTCCGGCGTCTTCTGGCCCGCTGACGATGAACCGGGGTATGACTGGCTTGATGCCTCGGACCACCGACTGGTTTGGGTAGATATCCTGCTGCCCTGAAAGGACCCCTTCGAATGATTGCCTATGTCACCGTCGGAGTTGATGATATCGCACGCGCGGAACGGTTTTACTCGGCATTTCTGCCTGCCCTTGGATACAGGCTGGAAACCTATCAGGGCGACATTGGCTACACCTTGCCCGCCCAGCCCGGACAATCCCCAGCCCCGCCGGATTTCTACGTCAAATCGCCTTTTGATGGTGGAGGAGCCTCTGCCGGAAACGGGTCGATGGTCGCGTTTGAGGCCCGCAACCAAAAGCAAGTGCGCGACCTGCACGCCGCTGCACTGGCCGCCGGTGGCACTGACGAGGGTCAGCCGGGATTTCGTGCGTCTTATGGGCCGCATTTCTATGTCGGCTATCTTCGTGACCCCCAGGGCAACAAAATTGCGGTGTTCTCCAACGATACAACCGAGCCTAGCCGAGACGGGTAAACCAACAACTGGACACAGGCGTCGCCAGGGCTACAACTTGATCTGCATCGCAAAGGACCCAATCCATGAAACTCTACCATTCCCCCGCCTCACCCTTTGTCCGCAAGGTCACAGTCACCTTGTATGAAACCGGGTTAATTGATCAGGCAGAGCTTGTTCCCGCTACAGGCACAGCTATGGATCCGGGCACGATGCCGGTGGCGCAAAACCCCTTGGGCAAAATTCCGGCGCTGGAACGCGCCAACGGGCCTGCCATCCATGACAGCCGGGTGATCTGCCGCTATCTGAATGATCGGGCGGGCACCACATTTTATCCTGATGCGCCGCGCCTTTGGGATACCCTGACGCTGGAATCCACCGCTGACGGCATCATGGAGGCCGCTGTATTGATGGTGTATGAGGCCAGATGCCGCCCCGAAGACAAGCAGTTCGATGGCTGGGTCGAGGCGCAGTGGCTTAAGATCACACGGTCCCTTGATGCCATCGAATCCCGCTGGATGGCGCATCTTGCCGGTCCGCTGGATGCAGCACAGATCGCGCTTGGATGCGCGCTCGGCTATCTCGATTTCCGCCAGCCCGACCGCGACTGGCGCAAAGCGCGTCCACAGCTTGCCGCATGGGCCGAAACCTTTGCAGCCCGGCCATCCATGCAGGCAACAAAACCGGCTTAAACCGGGTCTTTGTTGTGCAAATATGTCAGTCGGGCAGGGCTGGCATGTCCGGGCTTTTCAAAACAGTCACATCGCGGCGCGGGAACGGTATCTCGATATTCTCGCGTTTCAGCGCATCCCACAGGGCCAGATAGACATCGCCGCGCACATTGGTCAGCCCGCCCGACGGGTCTTTGATCCAGAACCGCAGGATGAAATCTATGGAACTGTCCCCAAAGCCGACAATGTGGCAAACCGGCGAGGGCACATCCACGACACGGCCCACGGTTGCTGCGGCCTCTCGCGCCAGTTTGCGCACGAAATGCGGGTCGCTGTCATAGCTGACGCCGAAATAGATATCGAGCCGCACCAGATCGCTGGAATGGGTCCAGTTGACCACCTGATTGGTGATCAGATCCTCGTTCGGGATCAGATACTCTTTCCCGTCCCGCGTGATCACCGCCACAAAACGGGCATTCAGCTCTGACACCCAGCCAAAGGTTTCGCCCAGGGAAATCACATCGCCGGGCTTGATCGATTTGTCGATCAGAACGATGACACCGGACACAAGGTTGGACACCACCTTTTGCAGACCAAAACCGATCCCCAGACCAATCGCCCCTGACAGCACCGTCAGTGAGGTCAGATTGAACCCGATGACCTGCAGCCCCACGATAACCGCAACCGTATAAAGCACCGCATGTAGCACCTTGGAGGCGAGCACCCGAAAGGACGGGGAAATATCCTTGTTTGCTTCCAGCCGTTTGTCAAAGAATCGGCTGAGCCACCGCGCAAGCATGATCAGCACGATCAGCCAGACAGCAGCGCGCAGCACAAGCAACAGCGAAATCCGCGCATCGCCAACCGAAAGCGCAATGGAGTCCAGAATGTTTCCGGCTTTTTCGGTCTGCCCCAGAACGCTTAGCGTCACAAAAGCCAGCGCGCCCCAACGAGCGACCTCTCGCAACGCCGGATTCTTGATAAACCGCGACGCAACCGCGACAAAGACCCACCCCGTAACCAGGGTCGCAAATATCCCAATCAGAAAGGATCGGCTGGGCCATGTCGCCTCCTGCATCACCAGATAGGTGACCCAACTTAGCAGTGCCAAGGTGATTCCGCGCAATCGTCGATTAATCAGCGAAAGAAAGCGAAGCTGCCGGGCATTCATTCCCTTTAAGGATCGTATCCATGCCACTACCTTGGGGCTGAGCCACAGGGCAATGAAATGCGCCACGACGACCAGCGCGATGATGATCAGCAGTTGATAGAACCGCCAAGGCTGCATCAGGCTCAGCACAAAGTCCTGGGCGTCATCAAACAGCGTCCTGATTTGTGGTGTGACGTCTTCCAAGCGCCTGCCTTTCCGGACCGCAGTATTCGCGCGCAAGGTATGGCTTGTCCAGTCGGCGCATATGCCGCGACATTTGGTGACCCCTTGCAAGACTACAGTGTCATGGACAAAGCTGCGGGCTGCGATAGGTTGCTTTGCAGGATTAAGGCTGCGAATCCGTCGCGGCAGAACAAAGAGGTTGCGACATGAAGATCGGTGCACCACGCGAAACTTTTGCTGGCGAGGCACGGGTTGCCCTGACACCGCAAAGTGCGGAACAACTGCAAAAGCTTGGCTATGATGTGTTTGTTGAGGCTGACGCAGGGGTGCAGGCCAATTTTGATGACAGCACTTATGAAGCCGCAGGTGTGACCGTCGTTCAGGGGGCCAAGGCCCTGCATGACGCGGTTGATATTGTGCTGAAGGTTCGCGCCCCCGAAGGGGCGGAGCTGGACTTGCTGCACAAGGGGCAGACGCTGATCTCGTTCCTCTGGCCCGCGCAGAACGAGGCGCTGCTGGAAACGCTTCGGGACAAGGGCGTGACCGCGCTGGCCATGGATATGGTGCCGCGTATCAGCCGTGCACAAAAGATGGACGCTTTGTCATCGATGGCCAATATCGGCGGTTACCGTGCAGTGATCGAGGCGGCGAACAATTTCGGGCGTTTCTTTACCGGTCAGGTCACCGCAGCAGGCAAGGTCCCGCCAGCAAAAATTCTGGTCGTCGGGGCCGGAGTGGCCGGTCTTGCCGCCATTGGGGCAGCCACCAGCCTGGGCGCGATCACGCTGGCCTTTGACGTGCGGCCCGAAGTGGCCGAGCAGATCGAGAGCATGGGTGCAGAATTCGTCTATCTCGATTTCGAAGAGGACAGCCAGGACAGTGCCACAACTGGCGGCTATGCTGCGCCCTCCAGCCCTGAATTTCGCGAGAAACAGCTTGAGAAGTTCCGCGAGCTGGCGCCCGAGATTGATATCGTCATCACCACCGCCCTGATCCCCGGACGCCCTGCGCCAAAGCTCTGGACCGAGGAGATGGTACAGATGATGAAACCCGGCTCTGTCATTGTTGATCTGGCGGCTGAAAAAGGTGGCAACTGCGATCTGACTGTGCCGGATGAAAAGATCGTCAGCGACAATGGCGTGACCGTCATCGGCTATACCGATCTGCCCAGCCGCATGGCAACGCAATCCTCGACCCTTTATGCCACCAACCTGCGGCATATGCTGACCGATCTGACCCCGGAAAAGGACGGTCAGCCATTCGTGAATATGGAAGATGACGTCATCCGCGGCGCCACAGTTACCAAGGACGGCGAGATCACCTTCCCGCCGCCCCCGCCAAAGGTACAGGCGATTGCCAAGGTGGAGCGCAAGAAAGAGGTCGCCAAGACCCCCGAACAGATCGCTGCTGAAGAGGCCGCCGCCTTCCGTGCCCAGACCAAATTCCAAGTTGGCCTGCTGGCGGTGGGCGGTCTGCTGATGTTGCTGGTCGGGGCCTATGCGCCCGCCAGCTTCATGCAGCATTTCATTGTTTTCGCGCTGTCCTGTTTCGTTGGGTTCCAGGTGATCTGGGGCGTCAGCCACGCGCTGCACACCCCCTTGATGGCAGTGACCAACGCGATTTCCGGGATCATCATCCTTGGCGCGTTGCTACAGATCGGCTCTGGCTCGATCATCGTGACTTTGCTGGCCGCCGTGTCGGTCCTAATTGCAACCATCAACATCGTGGGCGGCTTTATGGTCACCCGCCGCATGTTGCAGATGTTCCAGAAATCCTGAGGGGGAAATCATGAGCTACGGAATGGTCACCGCAGCCTATATTGCGGCTGCGATCCTCTTCATCCTGTCACTGGGCGGATTGTCCAATCAGGAGAGCGCTAAACGCGCCGTCTGGTACGGCATTGTCGGCATGGGTATCGCGGTGGTGTTCACCATCTTTGGCCCAGGCGTCGGTACACACTGGCTGATCTTTATTATGGTCGCAGTCGGGGCTGTGATTGGCTCTATTGTCGCCCGGCGTGTCGAAATGACGGAAATGCCGCAGCTTGTAGCGGCCCTGCACAGTTTCGTCGGTCTTGCAGCCGTGTTCATCGGCTGGAACGCTGATATCGAACTAGGCCGGATGATGGCAGCACGCGCGGATGGCACCTTGAATGAGTTGCGCAATTTTGCGGCGTTGTTGTCGCATAAATCAGCCGCGGAACTCAGCATCATGAAGGTCGAGGTGTTCCTAGGTATCTTTATTGGGGCTGTAACCTTCACCGGCTCTATCGTGGCGTTTGGCAAGCTGGCGGGCAGCATCTCGGGCAAGCCGCTGATCCTTCCGAACCGGCATCTGATAAATATCGGCGCGCTGGTCCTGTCGCTGATCTTCGGGTTCCTGTATTTCGGCGGCTTTGGTTTCTGGACCCTGATCCTTGTCGCGATCATCGCCGGTTTTATCGGCTGGCATCTGGTGATGGCCATTGGCGGCGCGGATATGCCGGTGGTGGTGTCGATGCTCAACAGCTATTCAGGCTGGGCGGCAGCGGCGATCGGCTTTACGCTGGGCAATGATCTGCTGATCGTGACCGGCGCGCTGGTCGGCTCGTCGGGCGCAATCCTGTCCTATATTATGTGCAAGGCGATGAACCGGAACTTCATCTCAGTCATTTTGGGGGGCTTTGGCGATACCACCGGCCCCGCCCAGCAGATTGAGGGTGAGCAGATCGCCATCGACGCGGATGGTGTGGCCGCAGCACTGGACGATGCCGACAGCATCGTCATCGTTCCGGGCTATGGCATGGCTGTGGCACAGGCGCAGCAATCCATCAGCGAGATGACCAAACGCCTGCGCGCCAAGGGCAAAGAGGTTCGTTTCGCCATCCACCCCGTCGCGGGTCGTCTGCCGGGACACATGAACGTGCTGCTGGCAGAAGCCCGGGTTCCTTATGATATCGTGCTGGAAATGGACGAGATCAACGAGGATTTCCCGGATACCGATGTGGTGATCGTGGTCGGCTCCAACGACATCGTGAACCCGGCTGCGCAAGAGGATCCCAATTCCCCCATTGCCGGCATGCCAGTGCTGGAGGTCTGGAAAGCCAAGCAGGTCTTCGTGTCAAAACGCGGTCAAGGCACAGGCTATTCAGGTATCGAAAACCCGTTATTCTACAAAGACAACACGCGGATGTTCTATGGAGATGCTAAGGCTTCTGTTGACGCCTTGCTTCAAAAGATCAGCTGAACTGTTAACGGCATCCTGGCTGCCAATCATTTGGCTTGCGGATAACGGAAACAGCCGACATGCTGTATGGGCAAGCTTGCAATCTGGGAAGCATTGGGGGACAGAACTATGATCCGCACAGCCACAACTGCGCTTTGCACATTTTTTCTGAGCACCGGTATAACCTTCGGCTGGACACTGGATGGTGATGCGTCTTCCATCAGCTATGTCAGCATGAAGAATGCCGAGACAGCCGAAGCCAACCTTCTGCCCGGTCTTTCAGGCACTGTGGATGACGACGGCAAAGCCCGGATCGAGATCGACCTGACTAGGGCCTGTTAACACTATTGCATAGTGCTGTTTTGTACAAAGTATCTGTTATGAATGAGATAACAGAAAGCCACTACGCGCTGATCTGCCCCTACTTACCGGTTCAGCGCGGGAATG